>NZ_JBGUAZ010000004.1:300000-378168 GCF_041821085.1 Natrinema sp. HArc-T2
CAGCAGCGACGGTGGCAGGACGGCGAGATACCGGTACTCGCCGAGGTGGCGCGTGTACTCTCCAGTTTCAGCGGGTGCAGACAGTCGAACCGTCGTCTCACCGCTCCCGCGGATGCCGATCGTCTGCCACCCCGGATCGGCCCTGACCCCGTTGCTTTCGGCCTCGTGGACGACGACCACCGGCAGGTAGCCGGCGTTGTCGACCGACCGCGTGAGTTCGGTCGTCACCCCCGGCGCGACGATCTGCGGATCGTCGGTCGGTGACTCGGTGCTGACGAGTCCGTACTCGTAGGTCCCCGACGGGACGACCATCGCCGCAGTCGCGAACGTAACGAACACGAGCAACACCAGCCCGAGCGTGGTCCAGAACGCGATCACGTTCTCGCGCGAGCGGCGTCTGGTCGTCTCGCGTCGCGCGGGCCCGAGTCGCTCGAGCAGCGTCCCAAAGCCGAGCATGGCGACGCCGATGGCGACGAGCATGGCACCGGTGCCGTTGCTCGAGCCGGTCGTCGTCAACCCAAGGATCGAGGCACCAGTTTCGACGGCCCCTTGCACGAGCCCCTGGATTCCCATGATCGCCGTTCCGAGGAACGGAATCGTTACCACTTCGCCGTTTATCTGCAACGCTTCGGCGACGATCTGGCCGTCGCTGACCGGCGGCTCGCCGCCGTCCTGGTCGGTAAACGGGTTCGCATCGCCTTTCGTAACGTATCCACCTTCGGTCTCGCCAACCACGCGGTGGGTCGTCAGCCCGCCGCTATGGAGCTCTCTGGCCTGGAAGACGACGACATCACCGTCCTCGACGTCGCCGGTGACAGCAGTTGGGATTGCGACGAACCCGTCGCCAGCGTCCATCGTGGGCTCCATGCTCCCGGTGGCGACGTAGCCGAGCAGGATCGGCTGGCCGAGCAGTTGTCCGACGAGTAGCAAGACGACGACCAACGCGAGGGCGTACCCGAGCCCTCGCTTGAGGAGTGTACCAGCAGTCATCGACGAGTTGCGAGGACGGTCATGGATAGCTGACTGTTCGACTGTACGAACGTTCTGTGGCAGTATAAAGTCCGCGAGAGGTGCGAGAGTTCAGTGAGATGCGACTCCGAGCCGCGATTAGCGAACGATCGCCCACCGGCGGTTCGCCGACACCGCCAAGAACAACAGCCCCGCCGTCGCCGGCGGTGCAAGCGCTGCCGTCGTCACCGCCGCGAGTTCGCGGTTCTGCAGTGTACCCACCGCTGGCTCCGCGACCGATACCTCGCCCGCGGGGACGCCGCTGACTGCGATTTCGTAGGTCCCCGGTGTCGCGAACTCCCGCTCGAATGTCACCGTCCGCTCGCTGTTCGCCGGAATCGAGACGGCCCGGCTGTCGACGACGATGCCGTCGACCGCTACCTCGAGCGTCCGATCGACCCCCCTGTCGGTCGGATTCGTGACTGTCGCCCGAACGGTGGTCGCGTCGCCTGTGGTGACCGTTGTGCTATCGACACTAGCGTTGACGACGTCGATCGGCGGCCCCCCGACGGTCACCGACTGGCTGCCTGCTCCCGTGATTCCCACCTCGTACGTGCCGGGCCAGTACATCGTGCGTTCGAACGTGACCGTTCGTTCTTCCCCCGGCTCGAGGTCGATCGTGCGCTGATCGACGACGGTTCCGTCGACGGTGAGCTGTGCTGTGGTCTCGCCCGACGCGTCACCGAAGTTGCGATAGGTCGCGGTCGCCGTGATCGTGTCTCCAGTCTCGAGCGTCGTCGACGAGACGTTCAGGTCCGAACGTTCGATCTCCGGCGATGGGTCGTGGTCTTCCTCGTCGTCGTATTGTACAGTGAGCGTGAACGTCTCCGTTCCTCCCTGTGCGACGTTGGTATCGACGGCAACGCCGATGTGTTCGGTGTCGCCGGCGGCGGGGTCGAGTGGATTCGAACTGGTGATCGTGTTGGTTGGATCGTCCCCTTCGTAGAACGTGAGCCCGCTGACGTTGTGCTCGATCCAGACTCGTTCGACGGTCTCGTTGGTGACCGTGATCGTGAAGACATCGTCCGCGCGTGTGATCGCGCGGTCGTTGAGTTTCTCGAGGTTTAGCTCGAGTTGGCCGTCCTCGATCGCGGCGTAGTCGCCGTTCGGTGAGGAAGACTCGAGTATAATCCCGCCGGAGGTATCGTCCTTGAGGGTCATAGCAGCAGTCGATACTGCAAGAACGGTAGTGAGGAGAAGGGCGACGGCGAGTAATAATACTCTATTTCTATTGGGGGACATAGTCGTTGACGCTATCGATATATTTTATTAACTAACAGCCAACAACAATCAAAAGGCATACCCCAGAAATGTGTGCCGCTATTGGCTATTCCTTATGAAGTTGATTCTGCAGCAACGATGGTAACATTCTCGATGCTGCTCGGGTCACCTTGATTCGTATCGATCTTGATGTCAACCACAAGTGTGGCAGACTGGTTACCGACTGTAACCGAATTACCGGACCCGACAATGGAATTTCCATCAGTACCAGAGATACCGTCCGATTCCGAACTATACTGGAAGTCGATCACCGATCTGTTGACTGGATCTTCGTTTTTGATGTAAACTTCCTTGTTTCCATCATTTGCGTTGTTTTCGATGGTAAGCGCACCATTCACAGTAGTGGTGGCGTTATCATTCAGACTGTTAAATCCAAACGTGATAATGTCCTCTCCGGCTGCTCCCTGATCATCCTTAACAACATACTCACCATCTCCAGTCAGATTGAGATAGCCATTACTATCGCCATTGACCACGAATTCGGCGTCACGGTCCGCGGTCACCTGAGTAAACGCGCCCGACGCGATCACCACACCACCCATCATAACCACCATACCGAGCGTCATCAGCACTTTTTTTCTGTTCATTGTTATTTTGTCAGTTGGTATTTGGCACCGGAATCGTAGGTATCGATTACCGGGCCATCTCTATTCCGTCGTAGGGACGGTATCCACTTTGTATTGAGTATCCAGAATAGCTGAAAGATTGGCTATACTGACGTTCAAGGTTTTCCTGAACATTGTCACGACCATCTCGAACAGTACGCATTGACCCAAGAACTTCCCAGACAACAGTACTCGGCAGCAAGTCTTATCTATCAACAGTTCGAATATTCATGCGAAAGGGGGATGGCGACGACCAGTGAAAGCAAAGCGGCTACATCGAAGACTGCAGGTCAGGGCGAAGAGTCGCGACAAGGCGAGATTTTCGACCTACTGAGCAATCAGCGCCGTCGCTACGCCATTCACTACTGCAAGCGCGAGGACGACCCCGTCACGCTCAGCGACCTCGCCGAACACGTCGCTGCCTGGGAACTCAACAAAGAGGTCGAGGAAATTACCTCCACCGAGCGAAAGCGCGTCTACACCTCACTTCAGCAGAGCCATCTGCCGACACTCGAGCGCGCCAATGTAATCGAGTTCGACGACCGCACGATCGAACTCACCGACGAGGCTGCCGAACTCGAGGTCTATCTCGACGTCGTACCCGGCGATTCGATCCCGTGGGGCGTCTATTATCTGGGGCTAACGGTGATCGGCTCGGTTGTGATGGCTGGGTTGTGGCTCGAAATCGTACCGACCGATATAATTCCGGAACTCGGCTGGGCGACATTAGTATTTGGTCTATTTGCCGTTTCGGCTATCGTGCACGTGGTACAGAACCGGCGGATGCGACTCGGTGAAATGGAGCGACCACCATGAAGGTGATCAAGAATCTGGCGCTTGTGTTCATTGTAGTAGGAGCGGTGTTGCTGGGTGGGCCAGTATTTGGCTTCAGTTCGTTTGCTGCCGACCGAGATGCGGATGTTAACGTTGCAGATGATACGTCGGCATATCTCGGCATCTTCGACAATTCACCGAACCAAAGCGCAGATGTAATTTCAAAGAATGGTGGGGAGGGAACAGTCTACTATCTCGATGACAACACTGGCACCTTTGATGCTGCAGCTATCGACGCGGAGGTCATCGAATTTTCTGGGAGTTCGACAGGTCTTGTTGCACAGGTTGATACCACGGATACCACCCATGATTTCGCTGTGGGAGTCTCATGTGGAACTTCGGATCTAAAAGATACTGGGAACGTGACCATTCATCTGAACGCGAGCGACAATCCTACGATTGATCTTGAAAGAACGACGAGTAGCCAGATTGAGGTAGACTGTAAAGGCAAAAGCAGTGCCCTCTTTGAGGTAACGAGTGCAGCGTCGACAGGAGACAATAATAATACCGCTGTGATAGACATCAAGAACAACGGTGCCGCAGAGACCGTGAAGGGTATCAGCATCGATAGCACTAGCTCGAGCGCTGACACAGTCAACAACGGAAATAATCCAGAGATCATTATTGGCAACAGTAACGTAAACAGGAACAAGAAAAACAAAAACAAGATCCTTATCGATGGAACGGAGTACAAAGTCAAAGGGGGAGAGGACATTGCCAGCGGAGAGACGGTACAAATAACGATTAGCGAATTTAGAGATGGCACCAGTACCGTCGAGATGAGCGGAAAAACGGTCGAATTTAGTCTGTATAGCAGTAATAGTAAAATACAGACGATACAAACTACTCTCTCATAATCGTGCTACTAACGGCGACTCAAAAATAGTCTCCATTTCGGTTGATAGTGAGCCGTCATCCAATGCGAACGCCTTTTTAGCCCTGCTCCCGGATTTTGCTCCATGTCGACCGAATCGATCAGCGACCGGCGCGAACACATCCGCTCGGTGGGCGTGACGGCGTTGTCCGCGCTGCTGGGTGTCGCCGCGGCGCTGGCCTCTGCGGCCTGGGTTGGGGTCTCCGAGGCAGCCGCCCAGAACACGCAGGCGCTCGCGTTCGTCCTCGGCGCGATCTTCGTCCAGTACGTTCTCATCAACGCTGCAGGGATCTACGAGGAAGACGAGTTCGGGACGAAACACTACCTGTTCGTCGCGTTCATGACCTTCGCGCTGTGGTTTGTCACGTGGGGCATCCTGCTGACTGCGGAGGCGTCCTAAGATGGCAGACGACAGCATCGCCGTCGTAGACCTAGACCGGTGTCAGCCCGACCGGTGTAGCTACGAGTGCAAGAACTACTGTCCGCCGAATCGCACCGGCAAGGAGTGTATCACCCTCCGCGGCGAGGAAACTGACGAGGGCCAACCCGAGCAGATCCACATCTCCGAAGAGATCTGTCTGGGCGAAACCTGCGGGATCTGCGTCGAGAAATGTCCGTTCGATGCGATCGAGATCATCAACCTCCCGAAGGAGCTCCAGGACGATCCGGCCCACCGCTACGGCGAGAACGCTTTCTCGCTATACGGGCTGCCCGCACCACAGGACGGGCAGGTGACCGGCATTCTGGGCCCCAACGGAATCGGGAAGACGACCGCCGTCCGCATTCTGGCCGGCGAACTCGAGCCAAACCTTGGCCGCCACGAAGAAGAGCCGGGGTGGGACGAGGTGCTCGAGGCCTACCGCGGGACCGAGCTCCAGGATTACATCGCGGATGTCCGCGACGGCGACGTCACAATCGCGCGAAAGCCCCAGTACGTCGACCAGATTCCCAATAGCTTCGATGGCAACACCCGCGAACTGCTCGAGCGGACCAACGAACGCGGTGCACTCGACTCGCTCGTCGAGCGGCTCTCGATCGGCCCGGTCATGGACCAGTCGATCGACGACCTCTCGGGTGGCGAACTCCAGCGAGTCGCCATCGCGGCCACACTCGCTCGTGATACGGACTTCTACTTCTTAGACGAGATCACGCCCTATCTGGACATCGGCCAGCGCGTGACGGCGGCGCGGCTGATCCGCGAACTCGCCGAGGAGGAGGACAAATCGATGCTCGTCATCGAACACGACCTCGCGATCCTGGATCTGCTCGCCGATACGCTCCACGTCGCCTACGGTGAGCCCGGGGCCTACGGTGTCATCACCTCGCCGAAATCCGTCCGCAACGGGATCAACGAGTACCTCTCGGGGTATCTCGACAACGAGAACATGCGGATCCGGCCGAACCCCATCGAGTTCGAGGAACACGCACCGCGAACGGCGACCGCCGCCGACGCGCTCGTGGAGTACCCCGACCTCACCAAGAGCTACGGCGACGGCGAGTTCACTCTCGAGGTCGAGGGCGGGACGATCCGCGAAAACGAAGTGCTCGGTATCGTCGGTCCCAACGGGATCGGGAAGTCGACGTTCGCGAAGCTGTTGACAGGCAATCTCGAACCCGACGAGGGCGATGCCGATCTCGACCTCGATATTTCCTACAAGCCCCAGTACGTCACTATCGACCAGCACATGCGGGTCGACGCCTTCCTGTCCTCGATTACCGACCAGTTCGGCTCGTCGTACTGGAACACCGAGATCGCCCAGCCGCTGCAACTCGAGCGGATCATGGAGCAGAACCTCTCGGATCTCTCCGGCGGTGAGCGCCAGCGGGTCGCCATCGCGGCCTGTCTCTCCGACTCGGCGGACCTCTACCTGCTCGACGAACCCTCGGCGCATCTGGACGTCGAACAGCGCGTGCAGGCGACCAGCGCGATCCGACGATACGCCGAACAGCAGGACGCCACCGTGCTAGTCATCGACCACGACATCTACATGATGGACCTGCTCGCCGACCGGCTGATGGTCTTCGACGGCGAACCCGCCGTCCACGGTCGCGCCGGCCAACCCCAGCCGATGCGCGACGGCATGAACGAGTTCCTCGCGAACCTCGAGGTCACGTTCCGTCGGGACGAGCGCACCTCGCGCCCGCGGATCAACAAGCCCGAGTCCCAGCTGGATCGCCAGCAGAAAAGCGAAGGCGAGTACTACTACGCGCCGTAGGTTCGCAGGTCTGTTCCGACTCTTCGAGGGTGAGTAGGTTGCCGAGCAGAGCGCTTATACTCGAACGGACAGTCATGGAGACAGTATGCCCTCCACTGATGAAACGGACACGACCGACGAGTCCGTTGGCCGCCGAACGTTGCTCCGTGCGAGGGAGGTGTTGCAGTCGTCTTCGTCCGGAGTCAAACGTGCCGTCCGATCCGGTGGGAGGAGTGCGATTTCGAAGACTGGTGCTGACGACGGTACATTCCTGCACAGGAAACACGACGACCGATCGTATCGGCTGTACGTACCACCCGACTACGACCCCGACGAACCAGTGCCGTTGCTCGTATTGCTTCATGGGTGCCGGCAAACGCCGACAGCGTTCGCCGCCGCAACCGGGATGAACGAGGTTGCCGCGGACGAGACGTTTCTGGTCGCCTACCCGAAGCAGTCGATTTTCGGAAACCCACTCCGGTGTTGGAACTGGTACGACGACGCGGACGCCACACGCGGGAACGGCGAACTCGCCTGGCTCGCCGACCTCACGCGCAGCGTGACAGCTGAGTTCGCCGTCGATGCGGATCGAGTTTACGTCGCCGGCCTCTCGGCCGGCGGGTCGATGGCGGCTCGAGCGCTCGTCGAATACGCCGACCTGTTCGCTGCAGCGGGCGTTCACAGCGGGCCTGCGTACGACGCCGTCGGGAGTACGGTTGCAGCACTGTCACAGATGTATCGTGGCGACGGCCAGGGCGGGCTCGAGGCGGGGATCGAAGCGTACGAGGCGATGGAAGAGCGCTCGCGTGCGATCCCGACGATCGTTTTCCACGGGACCGACGACGACGTCGTTGACGTGACGAACGCCCGGCAACTCACCGAGGGGACACTCCGAGCGAGCCACCTCGGGGTCGACGGCAACGAACAGACGCTCGAGATCGAGCCCGACCGGGTGGAGACAGGCACAAGCGGTCCGTACGAGTATGCCAGACGCCAGTATCACGACGGGACAGGGACACTCGTCGTCGAGGAGTGGCTCGTCGATGGCATGGGCCACGCGTGGGCCGGCGGCAGTCCCGACGAGCAGTTCACCGCACCCGACGGACCGGACGCGAGTCGCCTCCTGTGGGAGTTCGTCAGCGAGTACGAGCGGTCGACGCTCGAGACCGCAGCCGACGCCCGGTGGACGCTGCCGGTCGTCGGTCCGGTCTCGCGTAGCCGGCTCGCTCGGGTGCCAGCGCAGGTGCGAGCGGCGTTCTCACGACTGATCGAAGGATAAGTGGCGACTCGAGAGACGTCTACAACAGGTAGCAACGAAGCGCCCCACTCTCGTCGATCGACGGTCGACGCCAAAGCGTGTAGAAACGGACTTAGCTAATCAGTCGCTGACAGCTCCCACAGAGGTTCTCTTCTTTGATGTCGACCTCGCGGACCGTCGGCGAGAAGTTCATCACACAGCGGTTGTTATCGCAGTGCTCGAGGCCGTAGGTGTGGCCGATCTCGTGGACGATTTCCTTGCGGACCCGGTCTTCGAAGATGTCGGCGGCGCTTTGATTCGAGAAGCCGCCGTCGCTCGAGGTCTGGAGCCGGTAGGTAGAGACGACGCTGCCGCTGCCGTCGAGATAGGCGAGCCCGAAGACGTAGTTACGACGCCGATAGAAGAGGTCGTGGGGCGTGATCGCGATATTTTTCGTGCCGCGGCCGACTCGTTCGGCAAGTTGGATGAACGTCTCGGCAGAGTATTGGTTCCGGTCGGAGTCGTACGCACCGTTGGGAACCGACTGCGAATCGTTGATCGACACGTCGCAGTCGTAGACCGATCGCAACGCCGCGGAGGCCGCCCGCTTGACCTCAGCGGAGACGTTCCCGACCGGTACGATATCGACGAGCATAGCAAGGGCTATGACCGCGGGTGGCATAAACGTCCCGCCATGGCCGACTCTCGCCGGAATCCCGACGCAATAATCGAGTTCCTCGCTGCGTACGAGCGAGTCGTCGAAGTCGGGATCGGTCGCCGGACAGAGCTCGCCCGAGCCCTCGCCGAGCGCGGGGTGACAGTCACCGCAACGGACATCTACGACCGTGACGTGCCAGCGAGTGTGACGTTCGTCCGTGACGATATCGTCGATCCCGACTCGTCGGTCTACGCGAACGCGGACGCGATCTACGCACGGAACCTGCCGCCGGAACTGCACCGTCCGGCGCTCGCGGTCGCCCGAAACGCCGACGCCGACTTCCTGTTTACGACCCTGGGCGGTGACCAGCCCGCGGTTCCAGTCGAACGGAAGACGATCGAATCCGGGACGCTGTACGTTGCTCGAGCGCCAGGAGCGACCGGAACTGACTGGCGCGAATGAATTATCCGGTCGCGACACGTTCACGAATTCGTGAACGCCGAGACCGTCGCGTATGCCGTTGCAGCCGTCGGTGCGATCGTCGCGCTGACAGCGCTTGTCGTCGGTATCAGTACGCTTCTCTGGCTTCTGGTCCGACTGTTTACGATCCCTGGCGTCGTCGTCCACGAGTTCGCCCACAAGCAGGCCTGTGAACTGGTCGGCGTACCCGTTCTCGAGGTCGTGTACTTCCGGTTCGGCGATCCGGCGGGGTACGTCCGCCACGCCCAGCCCAAACGGTATCGGGAGGCGTTCGTCGTCAGCGTTGCCCCGTTTCTGGTCAACACGGTCGTCGCGTTCGCCATCTTTCTCGGCCTCGCGGCGCTCGTCTCGACGACCGGCGATCTGCGAGGTGCCTCGAGCGGAACGATCGCTTTCGCTGTCGGTCTCGGCTGGCTGGGGCTCTCGATCGGGATGCACGCGTTTCCGAGCACCGGGGACGCGAACACGCTCTGGCGTCGCTCGCGACTCGAGTGGCGCCAGTCGCCGACGGTGTTGCTCGGGATTCCGGTCGTCGTCGTGATCTACGTCGCGAATCTACTCTCGTGGCTGTGGGCGGACGTGCTCTACGCGCTCGGGCTGGGGGTCCTGGCGTTTTTGGTCGTCGGCACGGTGCCAGTGTCGATCTGATCGGGACGTCTCGGGTGACCAGCCACAAAGTCCGAAAGGGTGGTTTTTATCCTCGGCGGCCCGTCCGAACGGGTATGCACGCAGATGCCGTCGTCCTCGATATCGACGGGGTGCTCGTCGACGTCGCCGACTCCTACCGGCGCGCGATCGTCGAGTCCGTCGACGCGGTCTACGATCGGACGATCCGGAAAGACGACATTCAGGAGTTCAAGGATGCAGGCGGATTCAACAACGACTGGGAGCTGACCTACGCCGCTGCACTCTACGTGCTGGCAGCCGAGGAAGGGTACAGCGAGTCACTCGAGACGTTCACCGACGAGATCGCCGCTGCGGGCGGCGGCCTCGAGGCAGCCGAAACCGTCGTCCGCGAGGCGATCGGTGCCCAGGCAACCCAGCGCGTGACCGACCGCTGGGACCACGAGCGGCTCCGCGATGTCTTTCAGCAGTTGTATCTCGGCGACGAACTCTATCGCGGGCTCGAGGACGGCGAACCCGATCTCGACCGGGAGACGCCGGGGTTCATCCACGACGAACCGGTGTTGCTCGAGGCCGACGCCCGAGATCGGCTGCTCGAGGGATACGACGTGGGCGTGCTCACTGGACGACCGGAAGCCGAAGCCGAGATCGCCTTAGAGCGAGTCGGGCTCGACGATGCGATCCCGGTCGACCGTCGCTTCACGATGGACGACTGGGAGGAGGGGAAACCACACCCGAAAGCGTTGACGATCCTCGCGGAGCGGTTCGACGCGGCCAGCGTCGCGTTTGTCGGTGACACGTTAGACGACGTTCGGACGGCGGTCAACGCGAGCGAGACCGATTCCGCCCGCGAGTATCACGGGATCGGCGTCCTGACTGGCGGGCTGACCGGCGAAGAGGGACGCCGGAAATACGAGCGCGAAGGGGCAACAGCAGTGCTCGAATCGGTCAACGCGGTTCCCGGCTGGCTCGAGTCGTAGGCCCGATGCGAGCAGTCACGCACGTCCGAGTGCGGAGTTGCTCCGACGGCATCACGCGGATGGCTCGTCGAATCGGTGGCACGACTCGAACCGCTCGTCCGTCAGGTAGACGCTCCCGTCCCGAACGGTGACGGCGATAGCATCGAGCGCGTCACCGCGACACGGGCCTGCCGTACAGATGCCATCACCGCACTCGAACCGCGCGCCGTGTTTGTGACACACCAGCTGCTCGTCGTGGACGATCGCGCCGGAACCCGGATCGAGTCGAACCTCGGGTTTGTGTGGACACGAGTTTCGCCATGCGGACACATCGTCACCCACGCGTCGGAGGATCAGCTCCGTTCCCCGATTGCCTGATCTGGCCTCACACCTGAGCGTCCCGTCCGAGGGAACGTCCGCGAGCGGGGCGACGTAACGGGGGTTGTCGCACTCGGTTCGTTCGTCCACAGATGGGGCGCTGGCACCGTCGTCTGCCGTCCCGTCGCCGCCACCGTCGATACTGAATCGAAACGTCGCGTCGTCGGTAGAGACGTCGCCCTCGTCGCCGTAGACCCGAACCGACGTCGATTCGTCGCTTCCCTCTAGCGTTACCCGGACGGAATCAGTCATACCCACCCATTTTTGGCCAGCCTAAAAATACGTTCCGCCTCCGGGCGCTGATCGACAGGAGTTGTGCAAGCAGACTGGTTCGACTTTCGAAGCTGCGCGGTACTCCTTTCCCGTAGCCGAGCGAAGGGACGGTATGGACGACGCTGAAGTCACCGTCGACGTCGAGGTCGAAGTCGAAGTGGATTCCAACGAACTCGAGATCGAGGTCGGAGACGAACGCGAGTTCGAGGCCGAGCTCGAGGCCAGCGGGCTGACGATCGAAGTCGAAGCGACGGTCGAAGTCGAAGGTGAAGCGGACGAAGAATTCGAGGAGGCCGACGAAGAGGAGGACGAAGAAGAAAGTAAAGACGAGGAGGAAGAAACGGACGAGGACGACGAGTAAATCGGGACATCGCGCTCGCTTCTGTCTGCGATCCCCCGGTCCACTTCGAGGTTCGCGCATGTCGAAAAAGGCTATGTGCTGGCACCGGTACGCCACCGCATGACCTGGACGGTAATGCCGACGTTCAACGAGTACGAGACGGCCCGCGAGGAATTTTCGTGGGAACTTCCCGACGAGTACAATCCCGCCGTCGATTTCCTTCGGAAACACGAGGACACGAGTCGAACGGCGCTGCGATACGAACATCCCAGTAGTGGCCTCGAGACCTACTCCTTCGACGACCTCGACGAGCAATCGGATCGCTTCGCCGCCGCGCTGGCTGACCTCGGCGTTACGGCTGGCGACCGCGTGGGCGTCGTCGTCCCGCAGAAGCCACAGAACCCGCTGACCCACCTCGCGAACTGGAAACTCGGTGCGGTGTCGGTGCCGCTGACTGTCCTCTTCGGGCGCGACGCCTTGCAGTACCGGCTCGAAGACAGCGAGGCCACAGCGGTCGTCGTCGACCCGAGCGTCCGCGAAACGATCGACGAGATCCGCGACGACTGTCCGGCACTCGAGCATGTCATCGAACTCGGCGACGCCGATGCGGTCGCGGGCGAGGCACACGCCTTCGACGAGCTCGTCGCCGCCTACGAGCCGGGGATCGACGTCTACGACGCGACGCCCGAGACGCCGACGGCGATCATGTATACCAGCGGCTCGACGGGGCCACCGAAAGGGGTCCGCCACAGTCACGCGCTCTGGCTCGGACGAGCCGCCGCGGCGTACAACTACTTCGATCAGGGGCTCGCGGAGGGCGAGGCCACGCTGTGGACTCCGGCGGACTGGGCCTGGGGTGCAGCCCTCGGTGGCACCCTCTTTGCGGCGTGGCACCACGGCTGTACGACCGTCGGCTGGCCTCGCGACGGGTTCGATCCCCACGAGGTCTACGACCTGCTCGAGCGCCACGACGTAACGAAGGCGTTCATGCCGCCGACCGCGCTTCGGATGCTGATGGGCGTCGACGACCCCGAAGCTCGCTTTGATCTCTCGCTCGAGACCTTCGCCTCGGCCGGCGAGCCGCTCACCTCGGAGGTCGTCGAGTGGGTCGACGCGACGTTCGAGGACGTCGCGATCAACGAGTTCTACGGCCAGACGGAACTCAACCTCGTCGTTGGCAACTCCGAGACCTGGTTCGACACGCGACCGGGCAGCATGGGCAAGCCCTTCCCCGGCTACGAGGTTGCGGTGCTCGATCCCGAGACCCACGAGCGCAAAGAGCGTGGCGAGACCGGCGAACTGGCGATCAAACCGGGCGATCGCCGTGTCTTCTTCGATGAGTATCACGGGCTGCCCGAGAAGACGGCGAACAAACAGACCGAGGAGGGGTGGTTCCTGACCGATGACCTCGTCGAGCGCGACGAGGATGGCTACCTCTGGTTCGTCTCGCGGGCCGATGACGTGATCCTCACCAGTGGCTACCGCGTCGGACCGATGGAAGTCGAGGACGCCATACTTACACACGAAGCCATCGAGCAGGCTGGCGTCGTCGGTGTTCCCGACGACACGCGTGGTGAGGCGATCAAAGCGTTCGTCAAGCCCGCACACGACGAGTACGATCCCGACGGCCTTCGCGAAGAGATCCGTGCCCTCGTCCGCGACCGATTGGCCGAATACGAGTATCCCCAGCACATCGCGTTCGTCGAAACGCTGCCGACCACGACGACGGGGAAGATCCGACGGCGCTCCCTGCGCGAGCGCGAGGGAATCGACGAGTAGCCGGACATCCCGGACCAGAGCCGGCCACGAGGAAGGCTCGAGCTGATCGAATCCGGTGCGTCGCTTGTTCGCGCCGGCAGCCCGCTTATCGGGATCGATCCCGAGTGTCCGGTATGGAAATTCGGAACCCGGAGTCCGCGGAGGCCGAACGGATTCGTGAGGTCGTCGACAGTTCGATGACGACCTCGTTCAGGCTCAGTCCGGGACAGATCGACGGGCTGGTCGGCGACCAGTTCGCGGACGAGGCGATCGCTGACAAACGCGAAGACGAGCAGATTCTGCTACAGGTGGCCGAAACCGGCGCGGAAATCGAGGAAACGACCATCACCGGATTCGTCGAAGGACGGCTCGAGGACGGCTGGGGCGAGGTCAGGTGGCTGTTCGTCGATCCCGAACACCGAGGGAAAGGCATCGGAACGGAGCTGTACGAGACAGCGACCGAGACCCTCCGTGACCGTGGGGCCGACCACGTCTGTGTCTCTGTTCTCGAGGCCAACACGGAGGGCCACGACTTCGTCGAACGGTTCGACCTCGAGCACGACGGCGACCGGCGTGTCGAGATCGCCGACGAGTCAGTCGTCAACTACGTCTACACGAATCCGGACGTCGACGCGAACCTCCCTGATTCGACGGCAGAAGACGCAGCGGACGAGGAGTTCCCCGAAACAGAGCGCGTCGACGGCCAGCTGACGACGACCGACGACGGAACGACAGTGTTTATCAACCGCGACGAGAAGGAGTCAGGGACCGCAGCGCCGTTTTTCACAACCTACGAGGACGACGGCTATACCGAACAGTACGGCTTCTACTGTGCGAACTGTGGCTCGCTCGGTATTTCGATGGACAACATGGATCGCCTCGAGTGTAGCGACTGTGGGAACTCCCACGCGGAGCGGTCCACGGAATCGTACGACGACTCGTACCTCTAGCTGTCGAGAGGAGCCCCCGGTCCTACGAGAGCGACACGGCCACCTCGAGGAACCGACATGGCGGAGCGAACACCTATACTTCGCGGTCGCGTAGCCGTCTTCACTGACTTTTCCCGCTGATGAAACACATCGACTACGCGTACACGTTCGGCATCGACGAGTCGACGATCGAAGAGCGGCTGCAAACGGCCGAGACGGGCGTCCTCTCGCTTTCGAAAGGCGACGAGAGTTACGCCATCCCGCTGGCACACTACTACGACGGTGACGGACTCTACTTCCGGCTCGGCGTCACCGACGGGAGCCGAAAACAGAAATTCATCGAGGCTACCGAGACGGCGTGTTACGTGTGCTACGGAACGGAACCCACCGAGGACCCACACGAAATCGACTCCTGGAGCGTGATGATCACCGGCCAACTGTCCGAGGTACCGAAATCGGACCACGACCGGTTCGACACGGCGGAAATCAACCGACAGTTCGCCCCCATCCGCGTCTTCGACGAGAACATCGACGAGATCGAGATCCGCATTTTCGAACTGGAAATCGACACGATCACCGGTCGGACCACGTCGACGTAGCCGCTCGTGTGGTCGCCTATGCGAGTAAGACGACGAGGAGTCCGGCTGCCGACACGGCACCGAGGCCAGCAGTCACGACGCGACCGAGTTCGTACGTCCCGATCACCCATGCGAGGCCAGCTTTCACGATGGTGTTCGCGATTGCGCCGATGACGATCCCCGTTGCAGCGACGTGGTTCGAGACCGTCCCGTCGGCTGCGAGCCTGCTCAACGTAAGCGTGATCGCGTCGACATCGGCGAGTCCGGAGACGAACGCGGTCGCGTAGATTCCCGATTCACCGAGCAGGGAGTGTGCGGACTCGGAGACCAACAGAACCACTGCGAAGACGGCACCGAAAAACAGCGCCGGGCGCAACTGAAACGGGTTCGTGAGTTCGGTTTCGGCCTCCTCGTCCAGTTTCGTGGTCGCTCGCCAGTAGACGACGGCGGCGATGCCCGCGCCGAGGACCGTCATCACGGCCAGCGGAACAGCGACGTATGGTAGCAGGTCCCGGTTGACGACGGCGACTTCAATGAGTGCCCGCGGAAACATGACGATTGACGCGACGATCGTCGAGAACGCACAGATCTGATAGAGGGAGTGTTCCGCTTTCGTCCGTTCGGCCATCGACACCGTCGTCGCGGTCGAAGAGACGAACCCACCCAGGACACCCGTCAGTGCGATCCCCCGTTCCGTTCCGATCGTCCGACTCAGAACGTAGGCGACGAAGCTCAGCCCGGTGACGAACACGACCATAAGCCAGATGAACTGTGGATTGAGTCCGAACGCGACATCGAGTTCCCGATCGGGGAGGAGCGGAAAGACGACCAACACGACGAGGATGAACTTGATCGACGCGCGGCGTTCGGCCTCGTCGATCCGGTCGACGAAGTCGTGAATGGTCCCCTTCGCAGAGAGCAAGACCGTGACCACACCGCCGACGACGACGGCCAGCACCGCGCCGCGTTCCGAATGGGTCGTCAGTGCTCCCAGGACGACGGTCAGTAACGCGGCCATCACCGTCGTCAGCCCGATATCGCCTTCGATCCAGATCTTCCCGAGATACGCCACCGTTAGCGGAATCACGAGCGTCCCGACTGCGATCGGGAGCAGCGTCGGAAAGAACGCCTGGACGAGCGCACCATAGAGCGCGAACAGCGGAAACGTGCGACTTCCAGCGAACGTGCCGCCCGACTCACTTTGTTCGCGCTCGAGCCCGATGAGCGCGCCGATCCCGAACGCGATCGCCACCCGAAACACGAGCAGTTGAAGCGGGGCAGCGACGGGATCGACCATGTCGCTGTGCTTCGTGGGTGAGTTCCGTCAAGCTTCGGGACTCTTCGGTGTGAGAACACCAGTGACTGTGATCGTGTTCATATCTCATCTGTCCGTGGCATCGATTTCGATACGTCCGTGATCGATGGATGCCTGGTCGACGCGGGTGTCCGACCCCACGGCAGTCCGCCAAATGCGTATTATGGGCCGACTGAACGATGTGAATAAGAAACGCGAAAGCGCCCCGACGAGTGAGTTGGGTTCACAACCTGAGTCGGCGCTACTTCGCAAAGATGGTATCTGCCGTCGCCGCGCCGACGACGCTGAAAACCGAGCCGACGCTGACAGCCTTGAACGTCGTCTCCACGAGTTGACTGGTTTCCTTAGTCTCGAGGAAGGTCTCGGGCGCCCCGAATAGCAACGCAAGGACGGTGACCGAGCCGAACGTGACGATCATCAGTGAAATAAAGCGGATTGGAATTCCGGCGACCTCCTGTTCGTCGTCGGCGTCGCGGGTCGCGTCCGCCTTGTACAGCGCCGCGTAGCCGATCGCGAAGACGATGGTCACGATCACGAACGCCTGCAGGATGTGCATGTTCCTCGCAAGCGTCCAGACTTCTTCAGTGACCACGAACGGACCTGCAAGCAGGAACCCACCGACCATCTGCTGGGCCGAGTCCGCAAGCCGGAACTGCTGGGGGCGGCGCGGCCGGAGTCTCATAGCAGGTGATTATTCCGGACCGACAAAACGCTCTCGCTCGAGCATCACTGGTCGCTCGAGGCCGTCAGTGACGAGCACGATCGGACTGGCTGCGACATCAGACGAACAGCAACAGCGCGGCGTAGCCCGCCGCGCCGACGGCGAACGCCCAGAACCGACTCTCGCGATCGGGCGGCAACTCCTCTTTGATCACATTAAGAATGATCCCGCCGGAGAGAAACGGGACGAATACTGCCACGAGGAGCTCGACGTTCTCGAGGGTGTAGCCAGCGCCGGCGCCGGCGATCACCGCCGCCGCGAGCAGCCACCGGCCACGACGGTGGTACGTCCGACCGTGATGTGCGCGGAGGCCGTCGTCGGTGACGAGGAAGTGTAGCGCCATCGCCACCGAAAACAGGAGCAGACTCCCGAGTTCGCGGTCCCACAGCAGGTAGCCGACGATCGCATTGTAGGCGGCGAAGGAACTGACGTGAATCCAGAAGATGCCGTCGCCGGCTTGCCCGGTTCCATCCGGGTCGGCGTTCGACCGGCGGGCGAGTTGCTCGAGGCCGTAGAAGGTAGCGAAGCCGAACAGCGCGATCAGATAACCGTGGTGTTCGGCGAAGGCGGTCGGATCCCCGTATTCCGCGAGTGTCGCTGCAGCGTCCCCGACGTCCGGCAGGAGATGGACGAAGACGTACGCGACCGAAACGCCGCCGGCGATCGACAGCCACCGGCTCCGAGGGACCCGACCGCTGACGCCGAGTCGACCGGCGAAGAGATGGGGCAGCGTCAAGACGACTGCAGCAGCGACGACGACCGCGATGTCAGAGCGCGGCGCACCGATCGAGAGCATCGATGGTGGGTGTTCCATCCCCACGGTTGTCGATCTGTGGCCGGCACATCAGTCGTCGACGCCGTGCGGACGCTCCTCGCCGGTCGGTATTGCATCGCTGACCGTCCCCGCTGTCCGCCGGACGAGCCGACCGAACGATCGCCGGCGGCTGACGAACAGCGCCGTCCCGAGCACGACATAAAGGACGCTGTACGCGAGCAACAGGTCGGTACTCGAGACCGGGAGTGAGACGAGTTCGCGGATGATGAGAAACTCGAGGACGACCTGAGAGAAGAACAACCCGAGCAAGACGAGCGCTTCCCGGACGGAGATTTCGAACCGAAGCAACAGCCCGATCGCGAAAAACGACTGGGCGGCGGTCAGCCAGATCTCCGCGGACTGCTTGAAGTCGAACGCGAGGACGCCGTAGCGGCCAAGCGCGAGCGAGTGGACGACGACGAGGGTGCCGATGAGCAGCGTCCACTGGTTGAGCTTCGACGAGATGAGTGCGTTGAAACCCGCCGTCGACCGCGCCTTGTTCACCAGATAGACGACGACGATGAGTTCCGGCGACTCCGAAGCCAGCGGCGCGATCCACTGGATCATGAAAAAGGAGGGGATGCCGACGCTCTGCCCGAGTTCCTCGAGGCCGTGCGCGAAGGGTTCGACGGCGGTGAAGATCATCGCGCCCGAGTAGGCAAACAGCAAAAAGACGGTGGCGGTGCGGCGAGGCCGCGAAAACCGCTGTAGGTACGCCGGCACGCCGACGTGTTGGGTCTCGGGTTCGGCCTCGCCGCGGAGGATCACCGCGATGTAGCAGACGTACAGGCCGACCAGAAACAGCATGTCGAAGATGTCGATTCCGCCGTTAAACGGGACGAAAAACGCCCAGAGCGTCGCGGCGAGTAAGAACACGATCTCGAGGCCGATGTCGCGGTCGAGGGAGACGACGTCGGCCAGAAAGCCGGGCCGTCGTTCGACGGCGGGATCGGTCGACGCACCCCGGCGAAAGATCGTAAAGAGGGCGATGCCGGCCCAGCCGATCCCGATGAGGATGCGGTTCGCGCCGGTCATGTTGGCGACGGCCAGATTGCCGGCTTCGATCCCGCGTTCGGTGCCCGCGAACTGGCCCGCGTTCCACGCATACAGGGCGTCGACGGCGTACTCGGGGGCGACCGCGAGGACGGCCAGCACCGCGATCGCGAACGCTCGCGGGACGTCCTTCTCGGCGGTTTCGGCCGCCCACGCGAGCAGAAACGACGCTCCGAGGACGGCGAGGCCGGAGACGATCACCGTTCCGAGCGTTGGCAGGGTTCGAAGCGCTGCCGGCGCGAACTGGGGCAGGAGATCCGTCGCACCCCAGACGGCGACCCAGGGGAGCGTCAGTGCGAGCGCAGCCGAAATCGCGCCGAGCGCTTGTCGTCTCATAGAATCGTCTTAAACCGCGTATTGATAAGTCGTCCGTGGCAGTGGCCGTCGTGCCTGCTACTGCTGTGGCCCGCGTTCCTCGAAGGGCTGGACGACCACGAATCCCTCCGATCCCGTAAACTCGAGCTGGTAGGTCTCATCAGAGGACTGGCCGATCATATTCGAGAGCGCGCTGTCGACGTGGCTGCCGGGCGTCGTCTCGCTCCAGGCGACGGTCGCACTGGGGTCAGTGCGAACCGGCGGGCGCAAGACCAGCGGCTCGCCGTGGGTCGTGATCGCGACGCTGCCGGGTCCCTCGAGGAAGACGTTCGTCATACCGCCGGCCGAAAAGCCCGCGATGCTCTTGATCGTCCGGATTTCGTAGTTCACGCTCGACTCGAACGCGAGGACGTCGTTGCCGTTGACCGAAATCGACTGGCCGGCATCCAGCTCGAGGAGTTGAATCTTCTTTTCCTGATCTGCCAGATAGAGGTGGCCGGTGCCGGTCGCCTCCATCACCGGCGTTCCCTCTCCCGTCGCTTTCTCCTTGAGGAAGCCCGTAATGCCGCCTTCGGCAGACGATTTTCCCGTGAACGAGACGTCCCCGTCGTAGGCGATCATCGATCCGGCTTTTGCCATGACGGTTCCGTCGAGGTCGATATCGAGCAGCGTCGAGTTCTCGAGTTGAAACGTCTCGCCGCCAGCTTTCGGTTCGTTTGCAGTGACAAATTCGTCGACGTTCATGATAGTCGAGCCGGGTGGCTCTATCGACCGTTGAGCGGGATCCGTAAAAACAGTTACTCACATTCTAATTTCAGATTAGCGTGAACGACGACCGACCATGAGAGGGACGGACACCAAGTAAATCAGGCGACGAACTCGGCCCGTCTCGTCGGCATCGATCGACGGGGAATCCGATTTCAACGGCTTGAATGTGTAACGCGATGCTGGAACTACGGTCGGATCGGTATTGTAGTGGATGGTTCGTCGCAGAACGGGCGCAGTGGTGCTCCTCGTAGCTGCCCTGCTCGTCACAACGGCAGCCTACGGCGTTCTCACGGGAGGCCGCCCGCAGGTCGAATCGGTCGACAACGACTGGGGGACCGTCACGACGGACCGAACGGAAATCGAGACGCAACTCACCGTCGCCAATCCGCTGTTGCCCCGCGCTGGCGATGCCGTGGCGGACGTCTCGTATACGGTTTCGATGAACGACATCGAAGTCGCAACGGGAGAGACAACCAACGTCTCTCTCGGCGGCGACGAGCGTACTGTCACCGTCACCACGTGGTTCGACAACGGCGAAATCCCGACGTGGTGGGCCGGCCACGTCAACAGAAACGAGACGACGACAGTTCGAATCGATCCCGACGTCGTCGTCGACTACGCCGGTATTCGCCTCCCGGCAGAAGAGTGGACTCGGACCCGAACCGTTCACACGGACCTGCTCGAGCCACTCGAAACGAACGAGAGTCAGCGGTTACAGGTGGCCAACCAAACGGTGCTGGTCGTCACCGAGACGAACGCACGGTGGGGCAACGCGACCGTCACCCGAACGCCGATCGACGCGTCGGCGACGGTAACCAACCCGACGCCGCTTCCGGTGCCGATCACGGAACTTCGATACACGGTCCGGCTGAATGGCATCGTCGTCGGGCAGGGCAGCGCCGGCCAACAGACCGTCTTGCAACCCGACAGCACCCGAACGCTCGAGGCCACTGCAGCAATCAACAACTCCAAACTCGACGAGTGGTGGGTCACACACCTCCGAAACGACGAACGGTCGACCCTGACAGTTCAATTCAACGCGACGCTGGCGTACGGCGACGTCGAGCGAACGGTCCCCCTCGAGTTTCTCTCGTACCAGCGACCGTTCGAAACGGACCTGCTCGGAGCGGAACCCGAGCGCATGAACGAGTCCGCTGGCGACCAGACCGAACGGGCACGGGAACAGCTGTCACGTCAGCGCCGATCGCAGCGCACGGAAGACGCGACAGCGGGCCACTCGAGCCACGGGAGACGCGTTCGAGTGCAGAACTGACGACAGCGGCGTCACCGAGCAGTGGCAGTCGGCTCTGATGGTCCGCTCTCGTCGCTCAGCGCCTGTTTTTGTGGGATGAGCAGCGTGACGATACTCCCCCGAGGCGCTGCGTCCTCGAATCGAATCGTGCCGCCAGCGTCCGTGACAATGTGGTCGACGAGCCACAGCCCCATCCCGTTGCTGTGTAAGAGCGCATCGATCTCTGCCTCTCCCGCGATCACCTGTCGTTCCGCGGCTGGAATCCCCGGTCCGTCGTCTTCGACCCGGATTTCGACCAGCTGATCTCGAGAGTGGACGCTGATCGTCACCGCGGGTGTGTCCTGTGTCGCATGAACGATCCCGTTCTCGACGAGTTCCGTGATCGCCTGCTCGAGTTCCGGCACCGTCCGTAGCTCGAGGCTGGCCGGGACGTCGACGGTGATCGCAGCCTGGGGATAGCGCCGCTCGAGGTGACGGACGACATCGTCGACGACCGCTGGCAGGTCGAGTGACTGCTCCGTCGACGGCTCCAGGAGGAACTGGACGATCTCACGTTGCTTGTCGGCCTGGGCGAGTAGCTGATCGCTTGCCGCGATGATCTGGGCGGCCATCGCCGCGAGGTCATCGTCGTCGTCGGACGCCTCCGTTCGGATCATCTCGGCGGTCCCCGTGACCACGTTCAGTTCGTTGCGGATGTTGTGACGGAGAACGCGAGCGAGCACCTGCAGTTGCGTGACGCTCTGGTGGAGGTCGGTCTCGAGCTGTCGTTGGTAGGCCTTCTGTTCGGTGATGTCGTCGTGGATCGCGACGAAGTTCTGAATCGTGCCGTCCGCATCGAAGATCGGCGCAATCGTTTGGTGGACGACGAACTGATCGCCGTTTCGACGCTCGTTGACGAGTTCGCCCTCCCAGACGGTGCCTGCGAGGATGGTCGACCAGAGTTCGTCGTAAAACGCCTCGTCGTGCACACCGGAGTTGAGTATCCGTGGTGTCCGTCCACGGGCTTCGGTTGCCGAATAGCCAGTCATCGTGACCCACGCGTCGTTGACGTACTGAATGGTGCCCGCTCGATCCGTGATCAAAACAGCATGACCCGAGTAGTCAGCCGCTTTTTTGAATTTGCGGGCTTCGGCCTCGCGCCGTGCGAGCGTGCGATAGAGTGTGGTCTGTGGCTCTTTGATGCCGGTTTTCACGACTGAGACGTAGACCAGATAAAACGAACCGAGCTTGAGGACGTGACCGACGGCGTTCGACAGGCCGTAGACATCGACGTAGAACGTAAAGGCGAGTTCCGACCCCATCGTCAGCAGTATCGAGGCGGCGACGAGCTGGAAGACGCGCGTATCGAACGCCGTTCGATGTCGATAGATGAGGCCGAGGCTAGCTGCAAAGAGGGCGATGATCAGGTATTCGCTGCCGATCTTGAACTGCGTCAAGCCGCTTCCCGGAACGTACGTCTGTGGGAACCACCCGACTGCGATCGAGCCGAGACCGAGCCCGACGACGACGGCGTAGCCAGACACGAGCGCGAGCAGGGTTCGTCCGGTCCACCCAACGGTAGCGTCCTCTCGCGCGTCGAGAGAGAGGCCAACGGCACCCGCACCGAGAAGCGAGAGGGCCTCGAGAGCGCGGCTCAAGACCCAAAGCTGCGTCGGGAGATCGACACCAGCACCCGGAAAGACGCCCATCCCCTTGTATGCAAGCGTGTGGAACAAATCGAGACCGCCCACGAACAGGTAACTGACACCGAGGATCGCCAGAAACCGGCTTTCCAGATCCGCCCGTGTGTTCCAGGTGATGATGAAGACTGCAGCGGCAATGAGCACGCTGACGAACTCGACGAGGCTGTGAAAGAGCAGAAAGTTGTTCACTTGGACGAACAGCAGCGAAACGAACCCACCACAGACTACGACGATGGCGGGTGCGTACGATCGCCACTTGAACGCCCAATTGCTGAACGTCACACGTACTGTCTCTCGTTCTCACGAGTCTATAAGAATATTAAGAAGATCGTATCACGGGTTGGACGCGGGTGGCGATCGATGACACATCGGTCGTCGTCACTGTCGGTTACGCCACCCGATCCGCTGACCGCGCTGCGATCGGTGTCCGATTCGTTTCAGCGTAGCACACAGCTATTCCGAAGTGGAACAACTATCTAATTTGACCTGTGCGGCAGCGTGAATCAGTATCTTCACTGTCTGGAAGCCCAAGAGACAGTCGATGAAGACGAAGCGCCTGTTCGTTCTCTTACTCGCGCTTATCGCGGTGGTCCTCACGGCTTCCGTCGTCGTCGGCTTTCAACACCACAAGGAGGCGCTTTTCACACACGAGCAAGCGGAACTCGAGCGAGCGACGATGCACGTCCAGTCCGAACTCGACGGGCAACTCGACGCCCTGCAGCGAACCACCGAGATCGAGGCGACGAACCCGACGCTTACACGCCACGGAAGCGCGTCCCAGCGACGCACCCTCGAGACGTTCGTCGAGCGGTCATCGTTCGCCGGCGCGTCCGTCATCGCCGCCAACGGGACGATGACGAACATCGTCGCTGACTCCGGCAGGCCGGACGCAACCGTCGGCGCAGATTTCAGCGATCGCGTGTACTTCCAGCGCGCGATGGCCGGGGAGACGTACGTGAGCGAGCCGATCGAAGCCGACTCCGGCAACTACATCCTGACGATCAGTACACCGCTTTCCGAGAACGGCACGCGTGTCGGCACGCTCAACGCGGCGTTTCACCTGAAACACGGGGACTTCTTCTCACAGTTTACCGCGACGCTCGAGGACGAACAGGGGTTGACGATCGAGTCACAATCCGGCAAGCGCATCTATACGGCCGCGCCGTCACCGAACACCGACCTGATGGAACACCAGACAACGCTCTCGGAGACCGGGTGGACGGTGAGCGTCAAGGAAAGTCGAGTACCGCTACAAGAACGGAGTCGAGAGCTCTCGACCCTTCAAAGCGGTGCTCTCCTGTTCGTACTCGGCACGCTCTCCCTGTTCGGGTGGTGGGTCTACCGGCGAAGCCTCGCGCAACTCGACCAGGTGCTGACCGGCTTCGAAGCGCTCGAACATCAGGAGTATCAAACCCGCATCGAACTCGAGGGAGCAGACGAGTGGCAGCACATCGAGCACGGGTTCAATCAGTTGAGTCGGACGCTCGACGGGCATATGCGCGAGCGGCAAGAATACGAACGTCGACTCGAGACCCAGCGTGACAACCTCGAGACGTTGAATCAAGTGTTGCGCCACGATATCCGCAACGACCTGCAGATCGTACTCGCCTACGCGGACCTGCTGGCCGACCACGTCGAAGCGGGAAGCGACGACGAAGAATACCTCGAGACGCTCCGAGACAGTGCGACGCAGGCGGTCGAGTTGACGGAGACGGCGCGGGAGATGGCCGACGTGATGCTTGCGAACGTAGACGATCAGCAGCAGGTTCGTCTGAAACCCCTCATCACGGATGTCGTTGGGGAGGTCCGGACACAGTATACGACGGCAGACATCACCGTCGACTGGGAGGCCTCCGAGACGGAAGTGGTGGCAAACGAGATGCTCGCCTCGGTCTTCCGAAATCTGGTAAAAAACGCCATCCAACACAATGACAAGGCGGTTCCCAAGGTAGCCGTTTCGGTGAGCGACGACGCAAGCAAGGTCACCGTTCGCGTCGCGGACAACGGTCCCGGCGTCCCTGACGCGCAAAAGGACGATATCTTCGGCAAAGGCGCGCGCGGACTCGAAAGTGCCGGAACTGGACTCGGCCTGTATTTGGCCAAGACCCTAGTCGACGCCTATGGCGGCGACATCTGGGTCGAAGACAACGAGCCCGAGGGCGCCGTCTTCGTAATCACGCTACCAAAAGCCAAGTAGTGCGCCCGTCACCCTCCCACTCCCGTGGTTGAGCTTTTTGCGACTGTGAGGTGTCGTCTCGAGTATGCCCGCACCAGACTTCCGCGGCACCTGGTCCGAACCCGAAGTCGAGACCTTCTTACAGGAGGTGACGATTCCACTCCGCGTCGCCACCCAGCGACCGGACGGCTCGCTGTGGCTCGTCACGCTGTGGTATCGCTACCGCGACGGCAGGCTCGAGTGTGCGACCGGAGCCAGTTCGGCGCTCGTTCGCTTCCTCCGGCACGAGCCAGCGGTCGCCTTCGAGGTTTCGACCAACGACGTCCCCTATCGCGGCATTAGGGGCAACGGGACTGCCGAACTCGAACCCGATCACGACAAGGCGGTCCTACGGGCGCTCCTCGAGCGGTATCTCGGCGGGACGGACTCCGACCTCGCCGTGTGGCTGCTCGACGACGCTCGCGAGGAGATCCGGATTCGGATCGAGCCCCACGAGATCTATAGCTGGGATTACAGCGAGCGGATGGGCGAGGGCTCGAGCGAAAGCGCAGACGAGAGTGACAACTGAAACAAGTGACAGACGGATCGCACAGCCCTCGTGCGATCAGGTGTGCACTGACGTTCAGTGGCTACTATAGAAACGATGATAGTAGGCACTCCGGTTTCCGAAAACGGGGATCGATTGGACGGGACCGCTGTGGCCGATCAGTCGTCGTCGGCGTTCGGTGCGACCACTTTCGGGTCGTCAGAGTCGTCAGCGCGCGGGAAGTGGCCGATCGTCTCCTCGCGGAACGCCTCCTCGTCGAACTCGTAGTCGTCGCCGAGGAAGTCAAGCAGCGTGTGCGTGTCCCGCATGGCGTTTTTGAGACACGTCGAGGCACCCGGCGACGGCGTGATGTTGAAGATGATATCGTCGCCGACGATCTTGGCCTCGCCCATGTCGAGCGATTTGTTCTTCGTGTCGACGATCTGTGGCCGGACGCCACCGTAGCCTTTCGCGCGCTCGATGTCCTCGAGTTCGACGGTCGGGACGACCTTCTGGACGTGGGGTAGGAACTGCTTCCGACCGACGTTCGGCACGTCGTAGACGAGGTTCCGGAGCACGTACGGCAGCAGAATGCGGTCCGAGAGAATGTTGGCGTAACTCAGGAACGCCGCGGCGTTCAGACCGAACACGTCGAGGAAGTCTTTCACCGTCGAGATGCGACCGCGCTCGAGCGTCGGGACGAGCTTTGCGGTCGGTCCGAAGCGGGTGATGCTGCCGTCGTGGACGTCCGCGTCGCCGTGGACGGCCGCGAAGGGCAGTTTCTTCATCTGGAGCGTGTAGACCTTCCCGTTCAGGAGGCCGTCGTCTGTGTCGGCCAGGAAGAAGCTCCCGGCGATGGGGAGCAGGACCTTGTCCTGCCCGTAGCCGAGTTCCTTCGCCATCTGCAGGCTGTGGGAGCCGGCAGCGACGACGGTGGCGTCACAGTCGAAGCGCCCGCGGTCGGTCTCGAGCGTGTAGCCGTCGAGCGTCGGCGTGATGTCTGTGACTTCCGTGCCGGTGTAGACGTCGACGTTTGCCTCCTCGCGGGCTTCGTCGACGAACGACTTCGACGTCTCGCCGTAGTCGACGACGTAGCCGTCGGGCGTCTGCAGGGCGAGCATCTCCTTGTTGGGGTCGCGGCCCTCGACGACCTTGGGCTCGAGTTCGCCGATCTCCTCGCGATCGATCGGGCGCAGCTTCGGGAAGAGGTCGCCAAAGCCTTCCTCGTGGTAGCGCTCCTCGAGTTCTGCGACCTCCTCGTCGCCGACACCGAGGACCATCTTGCTGCGCTTGGAGTGCATCTCCCGGTCGGGGTCGTGGTTCTCGAGATACCCCGCGAGAAGCTCTGCAGCCTCTTTGACCTCTTCGGCCTTCTCGAGCGTGTAGTTGGTCTCGATATCTCCGAAGTGGAGGGTCTGGGAGTTGTTGGTGTGGTGGGAGTTGATCGCTGCGATCTCCGATTCCTTCTCGATCAGTGCGATCGAGTCGATATCAGTGAACTTCGCGGTCGTGTACAGAAGGGACGCGCCACTGATACCGCCGCCGACGATAACTAGGTCGTATTTACCAGACATTATTGGGTTGTGTGGGTCGGTACTGCATACGCTCGACTCCAGACCTATAACTCATATTTTTTCCTCCTCGTTTTCGACAACTGTCTACACAGGCATCGACGACTGTGAGCTCAGCGGTGAAACCGTACGTAGGGTGGCGATATCGGTCGATTCGTGGATCAATCGAGCGAATTGTCATCGTATCCGACCGCTTCATCGGTGGCAGGTTATGTCTCGACTGCCGGTTTGCACCCGGTAGCTCGGGACGTGTCCCCACACGATATCGACAGTCGACGTACCACGAAGCGACCCCCACCGAATGCGTCGCTGTCCGCGGCGGCTCATACGGTTTGCTGTCCCGATGTCCCGGTGGGCCCACAGGGCGGTCGCGGTCCCACCGGCACTGACTGGCAGGAGACCGTCTCACTCGCTCGAGTCGACCTTCTGGTAGATGACGTGCCCGCAGGCCTTACAGTGGGAGGCGTCCCGGTCGTGCGACGACAGCCCGCAGTTGGGACACGTCACGTCGACTTTCTCTCTGTGGCTCCACTCGCGGACGATCTTGCTCGCCTGCCACGGAAGGACGATGATGCCCGTCAGGATCGCTGCCACCGTGACCCATCGCCCCGCGATCGTAACCGGGACGATATCGCCGAATCCAACCGTCGATAGCGCGACCACGACGTAGTAGAACGCATCACCGAACGTGACAACGTCCGGATTGACCGCGTGTTCGGCGCTGTAGAACAGGCCGGCGGAGACGAAAAACAGCACCAAGACCGTCAACAGCAACTTCAGCGCGCGCAAGGAATTGTCCGTGATCGTTCCGAAGAAGAACTCCGCGTCCTGCGTGAACCGATAGAACCGAAGTGCCCGCAACACCCGAAGCATACGGAGGAACCCGACGTTGACGACCGTTACGCCCGGGACGAACAACACGAGAAACGTCGGGAGAACCGCGATCAGATCGACCATGGTGTAAGGATTGAGAAACTCCTCGAGACGATTTCGAGCGCCGTACAGTCGTAGCAAGTACTCTCCCAGAAACACGACGGCGATCCCGACCTCGAGTCGCCAGAGCGTCGCCTGAATCGCCGACGGGAGCGCGTAGGTCTCGGCGACGAAGAGGGCGACGAACACGACGTTCAAGACCAACAGCACGATGTCGATCGCTTTTCCAAGCGGCGTCCGGTGATCGATCAGGTAGAAACGAACGGTCTCCTGACGATCGCGGCTCTCAGGCGACGGTTCGGCTGGCATTCGGCAGTAGTCTCCGAGGGCGAACCATGTAGACCCTCGGATCCGTACGTGGGAGTCGCCTCGAGCCATCTGCGACCGAGTTCGCTGGCTTGCAACACCCTCTAGTCGCGTGCTCGCGTCGCGGACGACACCGAAACACGTCGAACACTCCGTTCCAACGGACGACCACGACTGTGTATCAACCGGGTATTAGCCTATTCGCGTAGAGTAGTGCGGTGATGAGCGCGGCGCTCGAGTTTCTGTATCGTGTCCTCGCACTGCTTGCTCTCGCACTGGCGATCAGGATCCTCGTCGACGTCTGGCTCGAGATTCCCTACTCGATTCTCCTGATTCTGGTCGGGGTTGGGATTTCGGTCCAGCCCATCGATGTCGGACTTCGGCTGTCTCACGACGTGATTATGTCCCTCGTGCTCCCGCTGATCCTGTTTAACGGGGTGATCAAGTTGAATCGCAGGGTGTTGCGCGAGAACATCGTCGTGCCGCTCGTCTTAGTCGTGGTCGGGGTCCCGCTGGCGGTCGCACTGCTCGGTGCGGTTACGGCGGTCGCGTTCGGGCTTCCAGTGCTGGTTTCGCTGTTGCTGGCCGGGATCGTGGTGCCGACGGATCCGGTCGCCGTTCTCTCGCTGTTCGAGGAGATCGACGCGCCGGAGCGGCTGTCGGTCATCATCGACAGCGAGAGCCTGTTCAACGATGGCGTCGCGGTCGTTATCGTCAACGTCCTGCTCGTACTCATCGCCGAGCACCCACCGGCGACGGGCGGTTCCGGACTCGCCAGCACGGTCGTGCTCGAACTCCTCGTCGTCGGCGTCGGTGGCTTCCTCATCGGGAGCGTTCTCGGATACGCCGCCACGCAGTTCATTCGCCGCGTTCCCGAACGAATGGCGGTCTTGCTCAGTACCGTCCTGGTGGCATACGGGAGCTATGTCATCGCCACGAGCGTCGTCGGCGTCAGCGGCATCCTCGCGACGGTGGGTGCAGGCCTGTTCGTGGAGACGACCGCCAGCGAGGGACTCGAGATCGATCGCGACACCCTCGAGTTCGTCCGCGACACCTGGGAAGGCGGCTCGTTTCTCCTCTCGACGTTGGTGTACGTCCTCATCGGCGCGCAGGTCCAGATCGCCAGTCTGGTCACGCACCTGTGGTCGATACTCGTCGCGACCGTCCTCGTCTTGCTCGTGCGGGCAGTGGTCGTCTACAGTCTGGTCGGAATCGTGAACGTGACTGCCGCGACGAAGACGCCACGGAGCTATCAACACATGCTCGTCTGGGGCGGGCTACACACCGTCGTTCCCATCGCACTGGCGCTCGGGCTGCCCGCAGGGCTCCCACACCGCGAGTTCATTCAGACGGTAGTCTTCGGCGTCGCGATAACCGGTGCGCTCGTCCAGGGGTTGCTGATGCCAACGGTCCTCCGTGTGACTGGGATCCAGGAGCGTGCATCACGTCTCGGTGCATCCGACAGGGCGGAGTAACGACCTCGGCGGCTGCGATGTCGGCATGAACTCGAAATTGACGCGTGGAAGCGGGCGAGAGAGACCACCTAGACTTTACGTGTTCGTCGGCACTAGCACACGTGAATTCTACAGAGGTCCGTCGCCAGTGGGCAGACCGGTCCGGCGAATACTCACCGGAATATTACGCCTACTACGGGCCTGACGAGACGAGTGAGACGATCCGCAGCATTCTCGATCGGCTCGTCGACCGAGACGTATCTATTCTCGAGGTCGGCTGTAGTTCGGGCCGTCACCTCGCGCATCTCCACGACGATGGCTTCGAAACCCTGTCTGGAATCGATGTCAACGACGACGCGTTCGACGTCATGGCAGAGGCCTACCCCGAACTTGCTGCCGACGGAACGTTCTACCACGACTCGATCGAAACCGTCGTCGGCGAGTTCGACGACGACCAGTTCGACGTCGTCTACTCGGTCGAGACGCTCCAACATCTTCACCCCGACGCCGAGTGGGTGTTCGAGGACCTAGCCCGAATCACTGCCGACCTCCTCATTACGATCGAAAACGAGGGCGAGTGCGACGGCGACGAGTCAGAGTCGGCAGATACCGACGTGAGCTACGTCAACGACGACTTCCCGCTGTACCACCGCGACTGGAACCGTGTGTTTACCGAGCTGGGCCTGCGCGAACTCGAGGCCACATCCGGCAAGCGAGATACGATTCGAACGTTCCGGACGCCACAGGCCTAGTCGTTACTGAGCGCTCGAGCGAGTAAGCGGCCACAACGAAGCGACCATGACCGTTCTCAAAAGCAGGCCTCGGCACTCATAGGGCTCGTCACGGACGGATGCCGAGTCCGGCTCGGAGCGGGTGCATCGTCATCGGCCACGCGAGCGTAGGGCCGTCGCTCCAAAGACGGTTTGGATTCGACAGAACAGGTCTTCCTTACGCCGCTTCGTTCGTGGTTCCGGATGCAAACGCCGCGTTCCACTCGTCGACTAGATTCTCGAGTCGCGCCCGGTTCTGATAGGAGAACATCCGGGGGGCGCGGTCGGTCGCCGTTCGCGGGTCCTCGAGCGGAGTCGTGTTCGTGCTCGCAGGTGTCGCTCGCGTTCGGTCAGTCGTCGGTTCGGGCTCGGAGTCGGTTCGGGTCAGGTATTCTGTGTGCATGTCGGTCGGGTGTTGGTGTCGTCGAAATCGGTGCTGATCGGCAATGAACTCAGGCTGCTACGTGTACGACCGACATCTGTACACCCTCGTACTGCCCCCATGGTTATAAAAGTTCATGATAAATCTCATCTCCGGGCGATGGTGTGTGAAAACAACTACCATGGCGTGTATCGTTCGGTTCAGTTGTCACAATAGCCCACGCGAGGGTGACTCGCGGCGCCCATCCAAAGGCCGACGTTTTTCACCGTCGCCGTGGGCGCATCTCGTGTGTCGACCGTTCCACCGGAGGCAGAACGATTGCTCGAGGACGAGCCACTGATGGCCCATCTGGGTACCTGCATCGATGGACGACCCCACGTCGCACCGGTCTGGTACCGGTACGCCGACGAGGTCGTCGAGATCGTGACGACGGGCCGAAAGCTGGCGAACATCAGGCAGAATCCGCGGGTTGCCCTCTCGGTCCAGAATGACGAGACAGGACAGGCACGCTGGATGGTGTCGCTACTCGGGACGGCGACGGTGATCGAAGCCGAGGACGAAACGGCTGCGGCTCGCCGCCGGATCAACGAGAAGTACGGTGCAGGTCCCGACGCCTACGCCGAGAACACGCTGGTGCGGATCGACGTCGGCTCGGCGACGTATCGGATGTACGACGACACCCTCGAGTAGCGATACACGCCAGCCCGCACGCGGGGTGGCTGCGCTCGATCAGTTCTCGAGTCGTTCGCGCGCGGCCGCGATGACCAGCGGAAGCGTGATCGTCGCATCGGCGTAGACCGAGACGTTTTCGGCGTCTTTCTCGAGTTTGCCCCACGAGCGCGCCTCGTCCAAGGTCGCCCCGGAGAGGCCCCCGGTCTGTTGGGGGTCCATTGTCAACTGGACGGCGTAGTCGTAGGCGTCGGGCGAGACGAGCATCGTCTGGAGGGTGAAGTTCTTCGGGACGCCACCGCCGACGACGAACGCGGCGGCCTCGTCGGCGTGGTAGGCGATATCGGTCAGCGGCGTCATGTCGGCCAGCGCGTCCAGCGAGAAGTCGGACGTCTGGGAATACATCCACGCCTGCAGACCCAGCACGGAGTCCTGAACGGCGGGACAGTAGATCGGCACGTCGTTTTCGTACGCCGCGGCGGCGATGCCGGGATCTTCGTGGACGTCGTCGCGCTCGTTCACCTCGGCGTTGGCCCGACCGAGTTCCTCGGTGAGCCGCTGGATCGAGACGACGCCCTCCTCCTCGAGCACCGGGAAGACCTCCTCGCGCAGGTGCGATTCGAACGTCGCGAAAAACTCCTGTGGGAGATAGACGTTGTAGATGCGGTCGACACCCTCGTCACGCAGTTGCTCGTCGTGTTCGCGTTCGGTCTTGTCCTCGGCGGTCACCTCGCCGTGGTGGTGTTTGCCGCCGATGGCCTCGATCGCGTCGTGGGTGAGGTTCGCCCCCGTCGTGACCAGCACGTCGATGTAGCCGTCACGGATGAGATCGGCGACGATCGCGCGCATGCCGGTCGGCACCATCGCACCCGCGAGGCTGAAGAAGACGGTCACGTCGTCGTCGAACATCGCTTCGGTGATGTCGACGGCCTCATGGAGGTTCGCCGCGCCGACGCCAGCCGCCCCGTACTCGTCGGCGAGTTCGCCGACCGTCATTCCGGCCCGGACTTCGGCGTGGCCGATCGGATCGTGCGAGAAGGTCTCCCGCTCTGGCTCGTGGTGGCCGTCCGCGTCGCCGTCGGCGTCGCTGTCGTGATCGTGCTCGTCGCTCATGTTCTCGCATGCGCGAGCCACCGGTTTGAACGTCGCGGTTCGGGTCGTTTCGTCGCCTCGAGAGAGTCATGAAACCGTTCACCCACAATGCGTACTGACCATCAGGACCCATGCCAATTGTGATAGATGCTCTTGGACCCGTGCAAGATACAAGGCGCGTATCTTGTTTGGCTCCCGACTCTACTGGCATGCGAAAAGGCCACCATAGTCTGCCGGCGTGTAGAGAACTGAGAACAATGGAGCTAACCACAACGGAGAGGGGTGTCTGACGTGATTGTGTACGTCGACCAGTCGACAGTACGTGATGGAAAACTGGACGAACTCAAGGCAGCGATGTCTGATCTGGTGGATTTCGTCGACGCCAACGAACCGGACATCCTATCGTACGACGTCTACTTCAGTGATGACGGCACCCAAATGGCCGTCGTGCACACGCACGCTGACTCGGCATCACTGGCGTATCACATGGAGGTTGCGGGCCCGAAGTTCCCCCCGGTCGGTGAGTTCATCGACCTCGAGGCTATCGACGTGTACGGACGGCCGAGCGAGGAACTCGTCCGCCAATTCGAGGAGAAGGCATCGACGCTGGGACACGGACACGTGTCGATCCACGACCGTCACGACGGAATCGATCGGGTTTCTGTCGGCTGACCCGTGTGCTGAATCCATCCTCTTTATCGGTCATGCTGTTACTGACAGAGATTGAGCAGTTGGCGAACGCGCTGCTGAATATATAGCGCGTCTCTGTCAGGTGCTGGAACCGACGACTGTCCCGACGATCTCCTGAGCATGGTTGATTTTAACACACATGCCGTCGGAGTTTCGAACGAACGTTATGCGATGACGGGAGGAGTGGAAACGACTGGCTGGGAAACGTTCCCAGAATGGTGATTTCTCATGACACAGACCGCAGTAGATGTCGAACGTGAGTATAGAGAGTTGTGGAACGGGGACTTCTCGAAGTTGGATGTCGTTGCCGACTCGGTTGACGTGTACGTGCCATCACTGTCTGACGGCGAGTTTCACAGCCGCGAAGCGTTTGAAGCGTATCTCCGGGACCTCCGGACGGGGTTCCCCGACTGGCACGTCACGGTAGACAACATCCTCGCCGACGATGAGATGGTCATGAAGGAATGGACAGTGACAGCAACACACAATGGCGAATACAACGGCATCCCGCCGACCGGCCGCGAGATGACAGCTTACCGCTGGGGGTGACTACAGTCCCGTCGGCACGTCGAGATACGTCGTCTCGAGCCCCCACCCCTCGACCAACGCCTGCAGCGATCGCACGCCGAACGTCTCGGTCGCGTAGTGTCCCGCAAGGAAGACGTGAATGCCGGCTTCTTTGGCCTCGTGGTAGGCCTTTCCTTTCCCTTCGCCAGTCACCAGCGCGTCCGCGTCGGCCGCGACGGCCTCGGCGAGCCAGTCGGTGCCGCTGCCGGTGACGATCGCGACATCGTCGATGTCGTCGGGGCCAAAGGCGAGGTGCTGGACCGGCTGACCGCCCGTATCGAGGGTTGCCTCGAGGCGCTCGCGCACTTCGTCGGGACTGTAGGGGTTGGCTGCCGTCCCGCGCTGGCCGATGTACTCGGGGCCGAGTTCGCCGAACGGCGTGCGCTCTTCGAGGTCGAGTACGTCGGAGACCCCCGCGGCGTTGCCAAGTTCCTGGTGGCCGTCGAGCGGCAGGTGTGAGACGTACAGCGCGAGGTCGTGCTCGAGCAACGGCGCGAGCCGGCCGTAGGTCCGACCGGTGACGCGATCGAACCCGCCCCACGAGATGCCGTGGTGGACGACCAGCAGGTCCGCGTCGGCTTCGATCGCCGTCTCGAACGTCTCGCGGACGCCGTCAACGGCGAACGCGACGCGTTCGATGTCGGCCTCGTCCGGGCCGACCTGAAGGCCGTTCGCGCTCGCATCGAGGTCGGCATAGTCTGCGGTTCGAAGCTCCGCGTCGAGTCGATCGACGACGCGCGCAAGTTCCATAGCCGACCGTTCGGCGGCGCTCTCCTTGTATCCGACTGATTCAGTTTCGACGAGTCACACATCGCTTCGAACAAAACGAGGGGGCCGCGCTACATGAGGTAGAACAGCGGGAAGAGGATCACCCAGACGATGTCGACGAAGTGCCAGTAGAGCCCGAAGTACTCTACCGGTCGATCGTCCTCGAGATAGGCGTCGACGGTCAGGATCCGATAGACCATGAACCCGGCGATGAGCAGGCCGAGGATGACGTGTAAGGCGTGCAGGCCGGTCGTCACGAAGTACATCGAGTACTCGAGGTCGGTAAACCAGTAGATGTCGTGGGCGAACTCTTGGCTCCACTCGTAGCCCTTGATCCCGAGGAAGGTGACCCCGAGTGCCAGCGTCGCGCCCATCGACGCCAGCAGGCCGCGTCTGTTCCCGCGTTCGGCCATCATCAGCGCGAGAACGACCGTGAAACTCGAGGTCAACAGCACGTAGGTGTTGACCAGCCCGATGATCTCGGATGGCGGGACGGGTTCGATCGTCCCCCAGCCCGCGTTGAGCCGCATGAAGACGTAGCCGCCGATGACGGCCCCGAAGACGACGACGTCCGACGCCAGGAAGAACCAGACGCCGGTTTTGGTCGTGCCGACGCCCTCGAACGGCCAGCGTTCGGCGATCGTCATCTCGGGTGCGTTGAATTCCTCGCGACCGTATTCGAAGAGCGTGTAGCCGAGGATGGCGACACCGACGAGCGACAGCACGGGATAGAGGACGTTCGGCGAGCTGGCAGCAGTACCGGGAAGTTCAGCCCCGCGTGGGACCGCAAACTCGGCGACGAAGGGCGTCAGCCCGGAGAGCCCGAGGAAGGTAACGAACATCCCGATCCCGATCCCGAACGGCCAGATGCTCGCGTGATCTTCGTGTTCGGTCTCGAGGGACTCGGCCTGGCCTGCCTTGCCGTGGGCGACCGCGCCCCCGTCTGCCGCGGTCGCGTCATCGACGAACCGCAACTCGCCGCTGGCGTAGCTGGGTCGGTTTGGCCAGTTTTCCAGTGGCGGGGGCGAGGTCGTCGCCCACTCGGCAGTGCGTGCGAACTGCCACGGGTTGTCGGGGGCGTCCGGCCCCGAGACAATGCTCTTTGCCAGCGTGATGAAGACGAGCAGAATCGACAGGGCGAGGACGAATGCGCCGACGGTCGCGAGCTGCTGATAGATCTGTGCGCTCTCGGCGTAGTGGAAGACTCGCCGGGGCGTCTCCCAGGCGATGAACATCGGAAAGTACAGCAGGTTGAACCCGATGAAGTAGACGGCGAAGCTGAGTTTTCCCAGCCGTTCGGAGTACATCTTGCCGGTGATCTTGGGCCACCAGTAGTAGAGGCCGCCGATCAGCGCGGTGACACCGGAGACCATCACGTAGTGGAAGTGCGCGACGACCCAGTAGGTGCCACGGAACTCGTAGTCGAGGACGACTGCGCCGAGGAAGACGCCGGTGATCCCACCGATAATGAACAACACGAGCGCGCCAAGGACGAACAGGAACGGCGTCGTAAACCGCACCCGACCCTTGACCATCGTATAGATCATCGCGAAGACCATCAGGTCGAAGGGCAACGAGATCCCGATCGTCGTCGCCATAAACAGCGTCTTGATCGGGAGGTTGATCGTCGTCAGGAACATGTGGTGCATCCAGACCAAAAAGGACTGGATCGCGACGAGCACCATCGCGATGATGACCCACTTGCGACCGACCAGCCGACGACCAGTGAACGTCTGGACGATCTCGAACATGATCCCCAGCGCGGGGAAGAAGACGATGTACACCTCCGGATGGCCGAAGAACCAGAAGATGTGTCCCCAGAGGAGACTCGAGCCTTGCGCGGTCGACGACAAGTACTGGGTCAGCAGGATGCGGTCGGTAAGCATGAGGATGAGCGCGGCCAGCAGCGCCGCGAAGGCAAACAGCATCATCCAGACGGTCAGCAACGTCCCCCACGTAAACAGTGGCATGTTCCAGAGCCCCATCCCCTCAGCGCGACAGCAGTGGATCGTCGTCAGGAAGTTCACCGAACCGAGAGTGACCGACATGACGAACAGCGTCAGCGCGAGAATCGTCGTGTTGCCACCCATGGACAGCGTATAGCCAGGGTTGTATATCGGAACGTTCAGCGGCGCGTACATGTACCAGCCGTTTGCCCACGTCGTCCCCTGGAAAAAAGACAGTAGGATGAGAAGTCCAGAGAAGAGATAGAACCAGTAGCTCAGCGCGTTCAGTCGGGGAAAGGCGAGGTCTTTCGCTCCGATCTGTAAGGGGACGACGTAGTTCGCGAAGGCGAAGCCAAGCGGCGAAATAAACCAGAAGACCATCAAGAGCCCGTGGACTGACACCGCCTGATTGTACTGCGTGTTCGTCAGAAAGCCGATCCCGCCTGCTTCCCACAGGTGGATCCGGAACAGCAACGCGAGGACGCCACCGGCGACGAGCAGGAACAGCGCAGTAAACAAGTAGAGAATCCCGACGTCCTTGTGATTCGTCGTCACCAGCCAGCGCTTGATCGTCGTTCGCGGCGGGAACTCACTCATCGGCCACCACCTCCACAACCCGGGTGGCGCCCCACACAGCCATCGTCACGTCGGAGACGCTGTGACGAAGCGGTTCGAAACACCGACCGAGACAGCACCTCGGTACGCGACGGAGACTCATACTCGCCGTCTTACCACGATAGCACGCATCAAGGTACACGACGCATCTGCAGGCACTACTTACCTGCCGGAACACGCAGTGACAATCCGACCGGGAGACGAGTTTCAATCGAGACTCGAGCAACGACAGACACGAGCCAAGACACCAAGCGCGTCGATCGCTATAGTAACAACTGAAACGGTTGACACACTGATCGCACAGCTGTCGTACGATCAGGTGTGCACTGACGGTCAGTGGCTCTGATCGTCACTCAAGTCTCGAGCCAACCCGGGATAGTCAGCGACGATGCCGTCGACGCCAGCTGCCGCGAGCGTGTCGAACTGCACCCAGTTCGTCGCCGTCCAGACGTTGACCGCTCGCCCCTCCGCGTGGGCTACCTCGAGAACGTCTACTTCGGGACCACCGGCTGACACGCCAGCATAGGCCGTTTCGCTCAGGTGTATCCCGGCGATCGCGTTCCGCGGTGGATGGATCGCCTCGCAATCATAGCGGCGTGCGATCTCGAGACCCGCTTCGAGGTCGTCCCACACCAGCGGTGCCACAGCGTAGTCGGCGATTTCCCGCAACGCTGCGATCGCACCCTCGCAAAACGACGAGAACAGCAGGTCGCCGCCGAACGCCGCACAGTTGGCGACGACACACTCGACGAACGGCTGCCACAGTTCGCGGCGCTGATCGCGCTCGCTCGACGAGAGCGACTCACCGACACGTAGCTCTGTCGTCCCGGGATTTTTCAGTTCGACGTTGACGCCGACGGTCTCGGGGACAGCCGCGAGAAAGTCGGCCAGCGTCGGCACCGTCGCGTCGGTACCGAGAACGTGTGCCTCCTGCAGTTCCTCGAGCGGTGTCTCCCAGACGAGCCCGGCTGCGTCCGTTAGCGGGCGACCGTCGCGACTCCCATCGAGGTGTTCGTCGTGGATCACCACCGGGGTGCCGCAGGCGGCGGGCTGAACGTCGACCTCGAGCATCGCAGTCTCGTCATCGGCAACTGCACGCGTGGCCGCTTCGACGGTATTTTCAGGTGCGACACCGGCGTAGCCACGGTGAGCGATGACGGCAGGACGTGCCATAAGTGACCGTCGGCGGGCCGGCTAATGGAACTCCCGCTCGAACGTGGCATGTTCTGGCCCGGCGTTGATGCCAACTCCCTGCGAACCGCCGCTATGACCGAGCCCACGCTCGCGATCGTCGAGCGCACACTCGATCGCGCCGCCGACCTCGAAACCGAGAGTGCCGTCACCGTGTTGCAAGCCGCTCGAGACGACGTTCGCGCGCTCGCGGGCGAGCCCGATGTCGACGAGGACCGCCGGCAGGAACTCGCAACGCGACTCGACCAGCGGCTTCGCGAGGTGAGCGAGCGCGACGTCTACGACAGCGGACTGGGTGCCGCAATGAATCCCACCGAAGACGACGCACCATAGGAGTCACATCGAGCAGAGCCCTCACGCGAGAACCCGGCGAGATCGGCCACCCTCCCGCCCTTTTATTCGCGTCCCGTCCCGAGAGAGAGGTATGCGAATTGCGCTACTTGGCGGCACTGGCGATATCGGCGAAGGACTCGCGCTCCGGTTCGGGCGAGATACGAGTCACGAACTGCTCATTGGCTCGCGAGATCCCGAAAAGGCCCGCGATGCGGTCGCAGACTACGAGGCGGCGCTCGAGGACCACACCGACTCGGTCGACATCAAGGGCTTCGTCAACGAGATGGCCGCCGACCGCGCGGATATCGTCGTGCTCAGCGTCCCGCCGTACCACGTCGGCGACACCGTCGAGGCAGTCGCCGACAACCTCGATTCGGACACGGTCCTCGTGACCCCCGCTGTCGGCATGAAAGGCGACGAAGATGGCCTCCACTACCATCCGCCGTCGACCGGCAGCGTGACCGAACTCGTCGCCGAGCGGGCCCCCGACGAGGTCCCCGTCGTCGGCGCGTTCCACAACCTCGCGGCCGGCGCACTCGCCGATCTCGAGACCGACCTCGACCTCGATACGCTCGTCGTCGCCGACGACGACACGGCCCGCGACACCGTCTGCAACCTCGCACGCGAGCTCGAGGGACTACGCGCGCTCGAGGCTGGTCCGCTGGCCAACGCGGCAGAAGTCGAGAGCGTCACGCCGCTGGTCATCAACATCGCGAAGTACAACGACGACATGCACGACGTCGGCGTGAAGTGGATCTAGACAGCGGCTCTCGTGCGGTCGCTGGCCACGTTGCTCGAGAGTGGTCCGGGTCACTCTGTGCGACGAGCAGACTGTGACAGTGCGACCGCTCGTCGGTCGGTGAAACGAGAATAATCACCGCTGGTGCTGGTCGTCTACGCGCCGGCGGACTCGAGGGCGTCCTCGAGGTCGTCACGCTGGGTGACGCCGACGAAGCGCTCGACGATGCCGTCGTCGTTCTCGATGACGAGCGTCGGCAGCGATCGGACCTGGTACTCGTTGGCGACGTCTTGCTGTTCGTCGACGTTTACTTTCTCGACTTCGAACTGGCCCTCCCAGTCTTCCTCGAGCTCCTCGAGGATCGGGTCCTGGGTCTTGCAGGGGCCACACCAGTCAGCGTAGAAGTCCTTGAGTGTGACGGTCATGCGGTCAACCCTAGTTGCCACGCGCCGCGCATAAGGGTTTCCCACTGCTATTGCATTGCCGTCATCGACGACACGGACCGGTCGAAAGGTTTAGTTCGAGGGACCCATAGGATCGGATATGGACAAAGGACAGAACACCGGCGGGCTGATGTCCAGTGCCGGACTCGTCCGGTACTTCGACTCCGAGGACTCGAACGCTATCCGTATCGACCCCAAGACGGTCATCGCGTTCGGCGTCATGCTGGGCGTGCTGGTTCAGCTACTGACGTTTATCTCGTAACTCGCCTTTCTCGACCCGTTCACTTCCATCAGTGTGCCTCGAGCAGTGCATCATGCTGACTGCGATAACCGATCGATGTCGACGATGGATCGAGCCGGCACTCGGTGGGGTAGGACATGATCCGAATCGCGGCCTACCGCTGTGAGTCGCGAAGGATGAGCGGCTCGATCGCGAGCGTCCGCTTTGCGACCGTGACGATCCGGAGCACGTAGGCCGTAAACAGCAGAAACGGCACGAGCGTGATCGTAAACGCCAGCCCGATCGCCAACGTCATATTCGTGACGCCGAGTGTCTGTCCGGGAAACGTGCCCGCATCGACGACGGTGAGCATGATGCCGGCGATGACCAGCGCCGGCACCGCCGCATAGAGGATCATCTGCGAGAGCGAGACGAGCGCCCACTCGAAGTACAGGGTCTTGACGTGTTCCCGCGCCGGCCCGAACAGACTCAACGCGGTCTTCAGCTCATCTAACAGCGCCAGTTCGTCGTCAGAAAGGTCGTCCTCGTACTCGTTTGCGATCCGTTCGACCTGGAAGATCTTCCAGCCGTAGTTGTAGTTGAGCGCCGCGAATAGGACGTCGAAGGTCCCGAACGACGCACCCTCGAGCTGGTCGCGGACGGTTTCGGAGTTGCCGACGAGACTGTCGGTGAACTCGTCGACGTCCGCTCGGAGCCCGTCGGCGTCGTTTTCGGAGACATGCTCGCGAAGATTTTCGGCTCGCTGCTGGGCCACACCGACGAGTTCCCGGAGGAACGTCGACGGATCAGCCGGACTGGGTGAGCCAATCAGCTCTTCGGTGAAGTCCCGAAAATCCATCGAGTTCTCCATTCGCTCGCGCTGGTCGCCAAGCGGCCCATTCTCCTGGGAAAGGACTAGCTGACCGATCGTGACAACGAGCGTGGTCCCGGTGATGATAGCCGAGAGCATCGTCGAGAACATCGTTTCGATCGTGTCGCCGGTCTGTAACTGTGGCGTCAGCGGCTTCGGGAGCAGGGTGACAGCCGCGACGAAGCCGACGAAGACGGCCAGCGCCAGGACAGCGGTTACATGAAGACGGTTCGCGCCGAGGAGCAGCCAGATTTTGAGGCGGCTCTCGCCGGCACGCTCGCGCATCGTGTTTGCCGTGCTTATTTCGGACTCACCGGACGTTTCGGTCACACCGAATCACCCCTCATCGCCACCGGTGCTCGCGCCAGCGGGCCGTTTGAACACGAGGAACTTGGTGCCACCGCCCGTGTACTCGATCGTCGCGACGAGTTCCCAGCCGTCCGCACCGTAGTCGTTCAGCGCCGCTTGCGGATCCGTGGCCTCCTTTTTCGTTTCGTCGCGTGACGGTCTGAGTGTTTTGTACTCCCAGCGGCGCACGTCGGACTGGCTCATCGATACATGATCGGACGTGGCCAACACCAGTAAGGCTGGGGCAGGCAATCTCCCGACCGAAGAGGTCACGATATCATACGACTACTGACTGCAGTCGTCGAAATCGGCACCATCGTTGGCGTTCGCCACAGCAAGCCGGTGACGCGACCTTTTTGAGCGCGCCATCCATACCCGCGGCCATGTCACTGACTGCTGGCGTCGTCGCAGTCCAGGGCGACGTCGAAGAACACGCCGCGGCCATCGAACGCGCCGCCACGGCCCACGGCCACGAGGTCACCGTCCACGAGATCCGTGATGCAGGAGTCGTCCCCGACTGTGACCTATTAGCGATGCCAGGCGGGGAATCGACGACCATCTCCCGGCTGCTCCACAGCGACGGCATTGCCCCCGAAATCGAGGCACACGTCGCCGCCGGGAAACCGCTGCTTGCGACCTGTGCCGGTCTCATCGTCGCCTCGAGCGACGCCGGCGACGACCGGGTCGACGAACTGGGGCTGCTCGACGCGTCGGTCGAGCGCAACGCCTTCGGTCGCCAGAAAGACAGCTTCGAAGCGCCACTCGAGGTATCTGGCCTCGAGGACCCGTATCCGGCAGTGTTCATCCGCGCGCCGGCGATCGACTCGGTCGGCGACGCCGAGGTGCTCGCGACGTGGGACGGTCGGCCAGTCGCGGTCCGAGACGGCCCGGTCGTCGGCACCGCGTTTCATCCCGAACTGACGCCCGATAGCCGGATTCACGGACTGGCCTTCTTCGAAAACGAGGCCGCAGCGGTTCCCAGACTCGAGGAGTCCGCATAGGACGACCGATCGGTCGAGCGGTGCTCTCTTTGCGGCCCACCACAGCGGAGTGCAGAACACTTGTTCAGTGTGGTGTCCTGTATCGCGTGCATCACGGACTGATCGCTTAGAGGAGGTTCAACAGTGGCGCGAACAGCCCTGCATTGAACGTATCCTCCGCACGGTACTCGCTGATAGTGGCGGTGTAATCGTGATATGGGGGAACGCCATCACGGTTCATACACCGGACCATCATGTGGTCCGTTCCGGGACCGAGAACGCGATATTCGTCCGGTGGTTTCTCACCGCGGGCGAGGTAGCTATCACGAATCTGACAGCGAAGGAGATAGACCAGGAATTCCCGGAACTGATCCCTGTCGAGATCGATGACGACGTGCTCGAGGCGCGTATCCGGTTTTCGGTCTGGATAGGGATCTTCGCCACGGACGAGGCGGTCGTCATTGATGTCAGCGTAGTACATCACGTGGACATCGGACGTGGCGTCGATGTCGCACCTATCGTCAGTAAGGTAGACGTCGAGTTTGTGCTCACGGTACTCGTTCATCGCCCCACCGGCTGGAACGGGATCCGGATGTGGTTGTGTGATAGTCGAATCGTACGCGCCAGCCAGTTGTCGATAGTAGTGATCGAAATAGCGATTCAGGTCGTCTTCGGGAAGGTTCGCGACGGCTTCTTTGACCTGCTCGATCCGATCACTTCGGAGGTACCAGGGAGCCGTGTCGTGCTCGGTGTTTTGAGCGACGTACCACTTGGCGTAATCCCGTGCTTGATCGACCATCTCGTTGCCATGGCTCGTTCGTCTGTCCGGGTCATCCGGGTAGCCGTCTTGTTCGTGGTACGTTATTTTTCCATCAAAGTCGACCGAAATTCCGTGGCTAGCTCCGTTATTATCGATGACTCTGATTCCGATCCCGCCTGTATCTTCATCGCCTAGTAAGGCTTTCATTTGTTACATCACCTCGGGACCAGGCACTCTATCAGGACGATTGCTCGACTCAGTTTCCCGTGCTTCATCGGAAGTGGACTCGGGCTTGAATCCGAGAATCTCGAGCACCTTCTGTCGGTTGTTGTAAATTGCTTGGAGCGCACTCCCTGCAAGCGAACCCATAGTTTTGCCAAAGGGGATCCCTGACTCCTGCCCAACTTCCGTCATTCCTATCTTGAGCGCTTCGCCAGTCCCGGCATCACGAACCGTCTCCAAAAGGCTCCCCTCGAGTGTGGTCGATAGTTCATCGACTTTAGCCTGCAGTTGGTCTTGGTTCTCTGCCAGCGCGTAGAGACGCTCGTCGACGCCGGAACTCTCGTCGATATCGTTGAGCGACAGACTGGCTTCGTCAGTTTTTCCGAACAATCGATCTTTCAGTGATGATGCCCGATTCTTGATCGAGCGCTGAATGTGAACATCCGTTTTACCGAGACGCTGAATGCCCAACTCACCGCCTCGCATCACTTGCTGAGCAGTTTTCTCGGCTTCCCGCTCTAACTGTGGATCAGGATCGATCTCGAGGCCCAGATCCTCCTGCGGCAGCATCGAGATCGCCCCGCCGGTCTGCTGGCGGACGTGTGCTAACTCGTGGGCGAGCACGTGCTGGCCTTCCGCCGATTCGGGGTCGTATTCGCCAGAATTGAAGGCGACGTGATTCCCGACGGTGAACGCTCGAGCGTTGATGTGCTCGCAGGCCTGCGCCGCCTTCGACCCGGTGTGGATCCGCACGTCGCCCAGCGAATCACCCATCCGGTCTTCCATCGCGCGCTGGATCGACGGATCCAGCGACCGGCCAGGCGAGGAAATGACATCCCGGACCGAGTCGGGAACCTGTGTCTCACCGGCTGGGCCCGTGTCCCGTGCCGACGCGGTTCGCTGGAGCGACGTTGAAACACCACGATGCCAGTGTTTGTCGGAACACGGATCGTTCGTCGTCCGTTCGGTGGGTGATTCGGTTTGCTCTTTCACTCGCTCGAGCCGTTCGGCGGCACCGAGACCGCCGATCGAGTGGGGAAGTTCGTCACTGGCTGCTGTCATGTCGCTTGTCCGCTGGACTGTGACGTCCGCAGTACGCGACTGTCGGATCGAAAGCGGCGTCGACGATCGTGACTCGTCGGACGACCGCTCCGATCGCGAAGCATATCGTCCCATCGCTATGGTATTCCATCATTTTACCTCATGTACAATAGTATTTGCTACTGAATTATATCTAAATTTTATTGTTGTGCGTTGTGGTATTCTCGATACCGATCGAATGCCCTACGAGACCACACGAGCACATCTGTTGGACGAACTCGAGCGAATCGGAACCCTCCTCGAGGCGTGTATAGAAAACACGGACACGATCCCGGCAGGGGAGGCACTGGCGACTGTAGCGGAGGTCGAATTGGCAGACGAGTCTGTGACCCTGTCATATGGACTGCCCGTCGAGACGGTTCACCACCTCATCGACCGCGCAGCCCGGATCGACGAGCGCTGTCAGCAGTCACCGTCAGCTGTCACACTTCGGCTGCAGCGTCTGGCCGACCGCTTCGGACTATCTCGAGCGCATCTCGACGTGTTCGTGCTGGCACTCGCCCCCGAACTCGACGCCGACTATCAGGGCTTTTTCCGTGAACTACACGGCGACGCGATAACGCACCCGACGGTCGGCCTGATCGGCGAGTTGTTCTCCCGAACCGAACCACAGCGGCTGGCCGCCACCGCGCTGGTAGGGCAACGATCCCCGCTTCGCCAGCACGATCTGGTATCGCTTTCAGCGCCAGTCGAGCCGAGTCACTCGAGACAGCACCGTCTCGTAACCGTCGATTCCCGCCTCGTCTCGTATCTCGAGGGACACGTCGACCTCGATCCTACGCTAGAACAGGTCGCAACTCTCACAGCACCCGATCGATCCCTCGATGACCTCCGCCTCGAGCCACACGTCCGCGATCGACTCGCGTCGCTTGCAGCGACCGACGTGGCCGGCGGTCGCTACTACTTCCACGGGCCGGCGGGTAGCGAACGCGATGACGCGATCGAGGCACTGGCAGACGACAGACTGCTCCGTGCGTCGCTGCCGGCGGTCCTCGAGACAAACGAGGAGGGTGATGGGAACGCACTCGAGCGACTCCATCGAGAGGCACTGCTCCAGGATTGTTCGGTCCACCTCACGAACGCCGACGCGCTCCGCAAGCGGGATACTAAGTACACGCTCGAGACGGTTTTCGACCGGTTTGCCGACCTCGAAGCACCGCTGTTCGTGACCGGGACCGAGGCGTGGCGACCGACGGGGACGACCGTTGCGATCGACGCCATCCTCGAGTTCCCGCGGCCCTCGATCGACCTGCGCCTGGCGTTTTGGGAAGACAACGTCGATGCCCTGCCCGACGTCGTCGAGCCGTCGACACTGGCCGGCACGTTCGATCTCACGCAGGGACAACTCGAGGCGGCGCTGGCAACCGCACGATCGCTGGCCGACGGCGACGACCTCACTGCGACGGATGTCTACGAGGGCTGTCGCGCCCAGTCCGACGACGGGCTCGACGAACTCGCCCACCGGATCGAGCCTGCAAGCGACTGGGACGACATCAAGCTTCGCGATGGGACCGACCGCGAACTTCGGCTGCTGCGCGATCACATCACGGAGAAGGCGCGTATCTACGGTGAGTGGGGCTTCGACGAGGTCGGCTCGCGAGCCGCCGGCGTAGTCGCACTCTTCAAAGGCCCGTCGGGAACGGGGAAGACGATGGCCGCGGAGGTGCTCGCCGCCGACGTCGGGATGGCGCTGTACAAGGTCGACCTCTCGACGGTCGTCTCGAAGTACATCGGTGAGACCGAGGAGAACTTAGAACGGATCTTTCAAGCTGGCGCCCAGTCGAACGCGATGTTGCTGTTCGACGAGGCGGATTCGATCTTTGGCGACCGCGCCGACGTGAACGACGCGACCGACCGCTACGCCAACGCCGAGGTCAACTATCTGCTCCAGCGCATCGAACGCTACGAAGGCGTCGTCGTACTAACGACGAACAACGCAGCGAACATCGACGACGCGTTCGAGCGCCGGATCGACCACACGGTGTGGTTCCCGAAACCTGAACCGCCGGTTCGCGAAGCGATCTGGCGGACCGCCTTCCCCGAGAACGCACCGACCGGCGACCTCGAGTACGACCTCCTCGCAGCCATCGAGCTAACGGGCGGCCAGATCGCGAAGATTTGCCGGCTGGCGGCGATCATGGCCAGCCGCGACGAGTGCATCGAGATGCGACACGTCGTTCGTGCGATCGAAGCCACCGTTAGCACGCGACAGCTCTATCCGCTCGAGACGAGCGAGTACAGCCACCTCCTCCGGAGCGTCGACACCGCGGTCGAACCAGACGACGACCACGGCCAAGCGTTCGACGAGAAGGCAGGCGAGCGCTCGCCCGAAGACGTCGTCCGGCTGTTCGTCGACCTGCTTGCCGACGGCGAGGGCGACCGGGCTCACGAACTGTACCACTCCCGGACGCTCGCCGACGAGTTCTCGCACAAAGAGCAGCTGATCCTCTCACGCGGCGAACTGTCGATCGTTGGCGGGATCGAGCGCGTTCGAGACGACGACGATCGAGTCGTACTGAAGCTGACCCGAGCGTGCAACGGGAACCGGACAACCCAATCGTACGAGCTACGGCCCGAAGACGGTGCCTGGCGGATCTTCGACCTCGAGCGCACCCGCGAGACGACCGCCGCGTTCGAGCGGTGACGCGGAATCGGCTGCCCGCCGCGTGCCGGGCCGAGCCCTCGAGCGGAGCCGTGGTGCATGCATTCGCGACCGGACGTGTTTTGCCCCTACCACCCCACAGTAGGGGTATGCAGGCATCCATCGACGCGGTTCGCGTCGCGGGGACCCCGCAGGGGCCGGTTCCGGTGGTCGTCCTCGCCATCGAGAGCGAGGACGACGTCGTGCCGATTTTCATCGGCTTCGAGGAGGCGACGAGTATCGCCCGCGGGATCGAGGCTGAAGACATCGGTCGGCCGCTGACCCACGATCTGTTGCTCGACGTGATGGAAGAACTGGGCAGTCGGATTGACCGCGTCGTCATCAACGAGATCGAGGCACGCGAGGACGGTCGCGGCGGCACCTACATCGCCGATCTGCATCTCGAGACGCCCCGTGGCGAGACGGTCATCGACGCCCGACCGAGCGACTCGCTCGCGCTGGCGGCCCGAACGAACGCGCCGATCGAGGTCACCGAGGGGGTCTTCGCGGACGGTCGAGACGACAGCGAAAAGTTCGCCGACCTCAAAGATATCCGCAACGTGTCGGGTGAGCTGTAAATGGACGAGATACTCGAAGAACTGTTCGCTGTCATCGAAGACCGAAAGGAAACGTTGCCCGAAGACTCCTACACTGCCTCGCTGTTTACCCACGAGAAGGGCGAAAACGCGGTGTTAGAGAAACTCGGCGAAGAGTCAACCGAACTCGTTCTTGCGGCCAAAGACGACGATCACGAGGAGATCGCCCACGAGGGGGCCGACATCATCTATCATCTGCTCGTGTTGCTCTCGATGAAGGACATGGACTTAGCGGATCTCGAGGCGGAACTCGAGGCTCGGCGCTGAGTCGGACGAAGCCACTTGGAGCCGGCTCGAGCGCCGTCGAGAGAGTATCCCGCCGGAGCCGCCACCGTGCTTGCAGTGTCCACGACGGCGTTGAATCGACTGGGGCAATAACGCATCGGTGATGGCGCTCCAACAACTCGAAACCGCGCATTCGGACGAGCAGATGCAAGCATGTATCGACGACTGCCTCGAGGCCGCCCAGGTCTGCGAGTGGTGTGCCGACGCCAGCGCGGACGACGGCGAAGAGATGGCCCGCTGTATTCGGCTCTGCCGTGACGTCGCCGACATCGCGTCGCTACACGCCCGATTCATGGCCCGCAACTCGGGGTATCACGACGAGCTCGGCGAACTCTGTGCGGACCTCTGTGAGGAGTGTGCCGAAGAGTGCGAGCAACACGACCACGACCACTGCCAGGCCTGCGCGGAGATCCTGCCGGAGTGTGCCGAGAGCTGTCGAGAGATGGCTGGGGCCTGAAAACGCACACTCGAGGCGGCTCTATTTTATTCGGCGATCAAGCACTGAGCGCCGCACCGACGGCACCGGCGATTGCGCTCTCGAGTGCCATGACCAACGAGATCGTGACGGCAATCATAAAGATGCCGAGCCCGGCAGCGCCGGAGATTGCGCCGCCGAGGGGACCCAGCGCGAGGCCAGCGAGGCCGACGGCGACGCCGACGAGCAAGCCGCCGATGATGCCACCGAGCGCGCCCGCAAGCAACCCGTGCCAGAAGCCACTGCCGAGCCCACCACCGGCGATGTAGCCGGCGACAAAGCCGCCGAACAGCCCCGCAGCGAGCTGGCCGATGCCTGGGACGACGAGCCCGAAGGTTCCGACAACAGTCATGGCTACGAACCCGATGAAGACGGCACGCCAGTCAGTCATAGTGAACGCTAGCACACCAGCAGGCATAAGCTGACGGCGGCCAACGGACGCCCTTTTATGGTCGCGGCGTCTACCACGGAGCATGATTTTCGAAGACCTTCCGACGACGCCCACGTCGGAAGAGTTGATCGACAAGGCGTTTTCGCGGGCAGCGCGGGCCGGCAAGGCCAAAGGCGGCCTCGAGGCCCAGCAGTCGATGCTCCAGACGGCGGCGAACATCATCTCCGACAACTTAGAGAACGTGGTGACGGCGTGGCCGGACTTCGAGTACGACGCGCATCCGTTTTATTACGAACTAGCGGACGCGATCGTCGACGTCGACCGACTCCGGCAGGCGCTGTCGGAAGTGATGTGGGCCAGCCGGAAGGCCCGCGAGATCCACGAGGAGTACCAGCCGCGACTGCGCAAGACCGACGTCGACACCGCGCGCAAACACCGCAAGCAGGCCTTCGCCCGACTCGCAGACATCGTCGAGCAGATCGACGACCACCTGCTCTATATCAACGAATCGCGAAACGACCTGCGCGATCTGCCCGAGATCAACCCCGACGAGCCGACGATCGTCGTCGCCGGCTACCCCAACGTCGGCAAGTCGTCGTTCGTCAACGACGTTACCAGCGCCCGCGGCGAGACCGCCTCCTACCCCTTCACGACGAAGGGAATCGGTCTCGGCCACTTCGAGCGCGACCATATCCGCTATCAGATCGTCGACACGCCCGGCCTGCTTGACCGCCCGCCACAGGATCGCAACGCGATCGAATCGCAAGCGGTCAGCGCTATCGAGCACCTCGCCGACTGCATGCTCGTCATGGTCGATCCCACCGGTGAATGCGGCTACCCGATCGGCTCACAGCTCGAGCTTCGGGACTCGATCGCCGCCCAGTTCGAGGACGTCCCGGTGTTGACGGTCGCGAACAAGGCAGACCGGTTCGAGACGGACGAACTCGATCCAGAGGTCGCCGCCGACTACACCATGAGCGTCACGACCGACTCGAACGTCGAGACCGTGCTCGAGGCCGCCGTCGAGGCGATCGGGTACGAGCCCGAGTTGCCGTTCGAGGGCTAACAGGGCACTCAAGCGCTCTTCCCTTGACACTATCGTCGGAGAACAGCAGCGACATCACCGCTCGAGGATTTCGACATACCTGACCTGAACCCTGACTGACCCGTCGGCGTGGGCGTTGATCCGCTCATCGAGGGTGTCGGCCAGTTCGGGTACCGATGCATCCGGCGGGCCGCCGATCGTCACGATCACCCGCTGTGGATTGCGGAACGGATAGTCGGTATCCATCACGACTTCGGACTCGAGCAGTTCGTAGCTCTCGTATTGCTCCTGTGTGAGGACCTGCAGGACTTCGTCGCGAGCGTCCTGTTCGAAGGTCGCAGTCTCGTAAGAGGCATACGAAATCCCGCCGAGAAACACCGCGAAGAGGAGGACGACGAGTGCGAGCCCGATGATCCGCTTTCGCACGCGCTGTTCGGTTTCACCGAGCGAGAACAGGTTCTCCGGCCGGTAGCCGGCGTACCACAGCGTCAAGAGGCCGGCGAGATTCACAGAGAGCAGGTTGACGAGGACGAGCACCGTCGCACCGATCGCCGCCGACGGCTGGCCCCACGCGAGCGAGATCCCCGCGACGCCAGCAGGCGGGATCAACGCCGCCGCGATCATGACGCCGACCAGCGCGACGGAGGTTCCCGTCGCAATGCTGACAACGCCGGCGACGCCCGCGCCGAGCGCGATCACGAGCGACAGCAGGTCCGGCGCGAGCCGCTCGGAGATTTCACCGACGTTCGACAGGACGAGCCCCGGCGGAATGATGTTCGTCGTGCGGGCGGTCAGCGCGAAGATCGCGGCCGCTCCGATGGCGAGCACGACGCCGATAATCTGGTAGGTGACGCTCTCCGTGAACAGTTCCTCGTCGTCGACGACGGTCCCGACGCTGGCCCCGAGCGCTGGGCCGATCAGCGGCGCGATCACCATCGATCCGACGACGACCGCCGGCGAGTCCAACAACAGCCCCGCAGTCGCGACGATGGCGCTGATGACCGTCATCACCACGTAGACGGGCAAACTCGGTGTCAGGTCGTCGGCTTCCGCCTGCAGTTCCTGGCGCGAGATTCGATCCGAGCCGACGTTGCCGTCCTCGTACTCCTCGCGCAGCGCCTGAAACCGCCGGGAAACGACCGTCTCCGCGTCGACGACGACCGTGTATGCGTCCTCGTCGATGCCCGTCTCTTGGATCTCGTCGAGCACCGGTTCGACGGCCGCGTCCGGCAGCGGAAAGTAGACAACTGCCGTATACTCTCGACTGCTCTTCTCGTCGGTCACGACGTAATCGATCTTCCGCTCGTCGAGGGCCTCGAGGATCGCTTGGCGCTTGCCCGTCGGGACCGTCAACTGTACGAGCCGCACGTCGAGGGGTGACGGACCCCTGGGGTATAACTTCGGGGCATTCTGTCACAGATTGGCAGTCGGATCGTCGCTCGAGAGACCGTTCGTCGCTCGCGAAACTCACTTGTGTCAAAGGAAATAAATTACGGCATGAAACGACGGATCGCCCCGCTGTTGGGCGTCGTCATGCTCGGATCGATCAGTGCGTATCTCGCCGCTTTCGGCCCGAGCGTACGCACCGGCCTCCTGGCTATCGCGCTCCTCGCCGGCGTTGTCCTCTCGGCGGTCCTGTTCGTCATCGGCGGGATCGCCGACTCGCTCTCGGTCGGCGACCGAACCGTCCAGTGGAACGCTCTCGTCGGAGTCGGTGACATCACCCTCGCAAGCGTCGTCATGCTCTCTGCGGTCCGATCCGCACTCGTCGACGGTGGGACGGCGGCGTGGCTCTTCGCCGCAGCGATGCTCGCCGGAGGATCGTCACTTGCCTGGATCGGCGTCCAGACCGCCCGCGACAGCCGCCACGTCGACCTCGAGGCGACGCCCTCGAGCCGCCGACTCGTGGTGATCGTCGCGCTCGTCGCGATATCGACCGGGATCGGGGTGGCCGTCGCGACGAGTCTGTGAGATGCGACGCGTGCGACGGTCGACGGATACCGAACCGGCCCCGAGCGGTCGGCGCCAGTTACAACGCCTATAAAGGTTGCACCGGCCTACGGACCCGTATGATCGAGTTCGATACCCGCCCCAATCGGGAGGCCGAAGTCGCCCTCGTCGGCCGCTCGAACGTGGGCAAGTCCACGCTCATGCGCGAGCTGACCGGCCACAGCTTCGACACCGGCGGCAAACCCGGCGTCACCCGCGAGCCCAACCACTACGACTGGGCTCCCGAGGACTTCGTCATCACCGACCTCCCCGGCTTCGGCTTCATGAGCGGCGTCGACGAGGATCTCCGCGAGGAGATCAAAACCGAGATCGTCCACTATCTCGAGGCGTACGCCGACAACATCCTCGTCGCCGTCCTCGTCGTCGACGGCAAGAGCGTCATCGACATCATCGACCGCCACTCCGGCCCCGACGAGATCCCCTACGACGTCGAGATGTTCCACTTCCTGCGGGAACTGGACATCCCGACCGTCGTCGCCGTCAACAAGATGGACAAAGTCGACGACGAAGACGAGCGGCTGAACGAACTCTGTGACCGCCTCGGCCTGTATCCGCCGTGGAAACAGTGGCAAGAGGTCATCGCACCGATCAGCGCGAAGAAGGGACAACTCGAGCCGCTGCACGAGGCCGTCCGGGAGCATCTCCACGAGCAGAACCGCGACGATCTGTTCAAATTCTTCTAAACAACCTTTTACGCTGCAGTCTGTCGCGTACGAGGCACGAAGCGCCTCGCACGCGACGTCCCTCGGTAAAAGGTTGATCAAAAGCACTCCTCCCTCCGTTCCGAGCGCACCGCGCTCTCCACATCGGTCGTCGGCCCGCTCGGTCGTTCGACTTCGCGCGGCGCTATGCGCCGCGCAGGCCTCGGTCGCGATGAATATCTGGTAAGAGCCTGCCCTTCCCCGGGTTACACGGCTCTCGTAGTACTCGAACCGTGCGCCCGGCCAATGGATTCAAAACCATCACATAGGTGGTAGCATCACCGCTCTGCAATCGGGTGTTCTCTCCATCAGACCACGCGGTTGTAGAACTCCTCATCGTCTGCAAGCCGCCCGACGTTCTCACGGACGATCTCGCCCACGTCTCGGTAGTAGTCCCGCGTGTAGGCCGCAGCGTGTGGCGAGATGATCACCTCGTCCATCCCCCACAGCGGCGATGAGTCGGGCAACGGTTCCTCCTCGAAGACGTCCAGCGCCGCCCCCGCGAGGTCGCCAGCCTCGAGTGCGTCGATCAAGGCCGGTTCGTCGACGATCGATCCCCGGGCGACGTTCACGAAGTAGGCATCATCGCGCATAGCATCGAACGCGTCCGCATCGAACAGGTGGTGGGTCTCGTCGGTCAGCGGGACGGTGACGATCACGAAGTCGGCGTCGCCGATCGCCTCGAGCAGCCGGTCGTTCGCGTATACCTCGTCGAAGCCGGGGACGGGGTCGCCGGAGCGGCGAACGCCCGTGACGCGAACCCCAAGCGCGCCAAGCGTCTCCGCGACACCACTCCCGAGGGTTCCGGTCCCGACGACGCAGGCCGTTGACCCCGGGAGCGTAAAGGCCTCGTCCCACTTGGGGCGCTCCCAGTGGCGCCGTTGCTGATTCGCGACGTAGTCGTCGAGCCGCCGGGAGAACATAAGGAGGTAGCCCGCGACCGTCTCGCCGACGGACCGGTCGTGGATGCCCGAACTGTTCGTGAGGATCACGTCGTTGTCCTCGAGGACGGCACGCGGAAATCGATCGAACCCCGCCTGAATCGAGTGGATCCAGTCCAACTCGAGAAACGCCTCGCGGTAGACGAGCGTGACGACCGCATCACAGTCGTCGATGTCGTCGTCGACCACCGCGACGTCGATCGGCAGGTCAGCGAGGAAGGCCGCGAGTTCCGCCGGTGGGAAGACCGCTTCGACCGATTCGTGGACGCCGAGTCGCTCGAGTTCGAATGGCATAGCGATAGCTACGATAGAAACGGGATTGAAGATTTGCCTCCGAGCAGACGGCCAATCAACGGTGGCCATGCGAACAGTGTGTGGCCGCCCGCCGAACGACCGTGACAGTCCTGTTCCGTAGTCTCATTGGCGCGGAGTGTGCACCCTACAGACCGGTTTTCATTAAAATAACTGGGATCTGACATAGGTATTTACCGTCGATCGTGATACGGAGGAGTATGGATCCGAACGTAGCGCGACGGTGTCACGTGCTGTTTGGTCTCTCGTTGCTGTTATTGACGATCGGGATCGGCTACTGTGTCGTCGTCGGGACGTGTCTGGCAGACTTCGCAGTGGTGGTCGCGGGACTGTTCGTCGGGTGGATCGCGTTGTTCTACTGCGTTGGGAACGCCACGATCTGGGGATAGAGAGGCCATCTCGCGCGAACGATCGCACACGACAGACCACCAACGGTGACCAAGGCGATTCACGAAGAATGGCGGCTCGGGGAAAATCCCTCGTCACAAGGGGCTCGGTGGGGGTAACACTTCGTCACGGCCGCCATGCGACGCTACTCCCTCGAGGGGTTTCGATCTGTCGTTTCCCGCTTTGTTGGGTCGCCGTCGTCACACCAGCCCTCGAGTCCGCGCAGTTCCTCGGCGACGGCCTCGATTTCGCCGGGCTCGAGCGCCCCGCGCTCAGTAATGACCGCGGTCACGCAGTCGGCAGGCGTCACGTCGAAGGTCGGATTCAACACGTCGAGGGACGCGTCGCCGTCGTAGACCGCGGTTCGGTCGCCGGACTCGAGGTTGACGTCCTCGCGGGTCGAGACCTTGTCCGTCGCCGCGACGACTGAAACCGGAACCCCCTCACGGGCGGCAGCAATCGCCAGCGCGCGCGTGCCGGTCTTGTTCACCACAGTGCCGTCGGGGAGGACGGTATCCGCGCCGACCACAACCCGATCGATATCGTCGCGTGCGAGCACGTGCGCGACCGCCGCGTCGGTGTGAACCGTGACGGCGCTGTCGGTCGTCTCCGCGAGCGTTTCGGCGACAGCGATCCCTTCACAACCAGGTCGCGATTCCGCGACGAACACCCGCGAGGGGGCACCCTGCTGGAGTGCCTCGAGAACGGTCCCCGACCGCGAGAGGGTCGCGACGCTACCCGTGATGTGGTCGCTCGCGTTGTTCGCGGCGTCCGAATCAGCCGATAGCGCACGGTCGATGTTCGACAGTGCCGACTCGAGGACTGCTGGTGCATCGCCGTCAGTGCCGTCTGCGTCGGCCATCAGCCGGTTGACCCGATTTCGGAGGACAGCCATCGACGGTCGCGCCTCGAGCAGTCGACGGGCCAGTTCCGCGAGTTCGTCCCATTCGTCGTCGGGATCCGCGCCGAACTCGCTGCGCTCGGCGACGAGCAGCCCCGCCCGATCGCGCACCACCTCGAGTGCGCGTATCGACAGGTATGCAGCGCCGTGTTCGTCGTCGGCCGCGATCGATCGGACGGTGGGGGCGACGCGCTCGTAGGCCGTCCACAGCTTCGGCACCGTCTCGCGGTCGTCGCCCACGCCCTCGCAGATCGTGGTCGGAGACACCCACTCGGCAGTGTCGTGTTCCTCGCTCAGTTCGAGCTCACGGGTCTCGCAATCGAATAGATAGGGGTGGACGACCCACTCGCGCACGAGGTCGGTGTCCTCGAACTCGACCGGTCGTCCGGTGCGGACGAGCGAGACGGCATCGGGCTCGAGGCCGGTTTCTTCGCGGATCTCGACGCGGACCTGGTCGTCGGGCTGGCCCTCCGCGAAGCCGGAGATGCCACCCCACTGGCCGGTGTAGGTTCCGACTGCATCGCTGCGTCGGAGCAACAGGATCTCGCCACGGTTACGGAGAAACCCGGTGACGACGTGGTCCAGGGCCGCTTCGTCGTCATCAGCATCGCTCCCTCTCTGTTCGGTCATACACTGGGAGACGAGCGCGCGGAGGGAATCGCTTTCGGGACTGGCTGTCGTCGGACCACATATGTCACGAGTTGCGATCGTCTCCGACACGCACGTCCCCTCCCGCGAACGCGCCGTCCCCGACTGGGTCGGCGACGAACTCGAGGCGGCTGACCACGCGATCCACGCGGGCGATTTCGACTCTCAACGGTCCTATGAGCGGATCGCAGCCCTCGCGAACGGAAACCTGACCGCCATCCGTGGAAACACCGATCCGCCGACACTCGAGCTTCCCCACACCGACACGTTCGAGGTCGGCGGGGTGACGTTCGCGGTGACCCACGGAACCGGCTCGCCGGCGGGCTGGCAGCGACGGGTTGTCGAGACCGCGCGCGTCGAAGCGACCACCGCCGAGCCGGTCGTCGTCGCGGGTCATACCCACGAGGTCGTCGACACGGCTGTCGACGGCGTGCGCGTTCTCAATCCCGGCAGCGCGACCGGTGCGGCACCTGCCGACCGCGCGACGATGTACGTCGCAACCGTCACGGACGGAGAGCTGGAAGTCGAGTTGCGATCCGGCTAAATCGATCGGGCATCCGACACCGATCGGCAGAGTGCGTGAACGCTATCCGTCTCGAGTACCCCTGTGTGACTATGACACAGCGAGTGACGGTATCGCTTGACGACGACTCGGCGACGGCCCTCGAGACGCTCGTTGCCGAGACGGGGAACGGACAGAGCGAGGTCGTACGGCGCGCCCTCACCTTCTACGCGGCGAACTTCGAGGCGGCGAGTGGGAAGCCAAGCGACAACTTAGAACAGTACTACCAGATGCTCTCGTCGGGCGAGCACGTCCTGCTTGACATCGACTTCCTGCATGCTTTCCTCACGTACTGCTACGACGGCGGTGATCCCGATCCGGCGTTCGTCGAGGCTGCCGACCGCGTCTCAGATTACCACGCCCACGAGTACGCGACCCGGTTCGACGAAGTCGGGGACCTCCTCGAGTGGCTGTCGTTCTGTGGCTTTCTCGACGTCCGTCAGGAAGGCGACGGGGTTTATCACCTCGTCTTTCCCTCGGAGGCGGTGCGCTGGTTCATGACACGATTCATCGAACGCAGCACCGTCGAGTTACCGACGGAGATCAGACTCGAGCAAGGCGTTTCGAAGGTGATCGTGACCGAGGGAGACGAGAACAGGGATTGACGGCGGCGAGTCACTCGGCGGGTGACGCCCACGTCTCGAAGACGTAGTTTCGAAGGCCGTATCGTTCGGCGAGCGCCTGCGAGAAGGTCTCTCCTCGGTAATCGATGACGCCGTCTTCCAGCACCGTCACCGTATCGGCGACGGTGAGCCCGAAGCCGACGTCGTGGGTCGCGATGATCGGCGTGATCCCGGCGTCGGTAAGAGACTCGACGAATCTGACTATCGTCCGACACCCATCGCCGTCCAGTCCAGCGGTCGGTTCGTCGAGCAGCACGTACTCGGGTTCCATCGCGAGGACGCCGGCCAGCGAGACGCGTTTCTTCTCGCCACCGCTCAGCGTGTTACACAGACGGTCGGTCTGTCCGTCGAGGTCGAACTCCGAGAGGACACGCTCGATCCTGTCGGGCTCGTCGATGCCCGCGTTCCGCGGGCCGAACTCGACGTCCTGTTCGACCGTCGGCGCGACGATCTGATCGTCGGGATTTTGAAAGACGAGTCCAACGCGCATCCGCAGGTCAGCAAGCGAGGCGTCGTCGTATTCGACGGGCTCGCCCCCGACGAACACGGTTCCCGAATCGGGTTCGAACAGGCCGTTGAAGTGGCGCAACAACGTCGACTTCCCGGCGCCGTTACGACCGAAAATGACCGTCACCTCACCCGTGTGTGCCTCGAAGTTCACGCCATCGAGGACGGGGTCGTCGCCGTGTCGGAAGTGCAGGTCGTCGGTTTCGATCATACGGCCCACCCGGCGATGGCGATCAACGTGAGCACGGCAGCCGCGTAGCCGTGGCCCTGACTGGTGGTCCGTGCCATCGGCATCTCACCGTTGTAGTTCCGCGCCAGCATCGCGTCGTTGAGGGTCTCGGCTCGTGACATCGACTTCAAGAACACTGAAAACGACAGCAACTTCGCTGTTCGAAACGTCGACCGGCGCGTCCGGAAGCCGAGACGCCCTCTCGCCGCGAACTCGAGGCGGCGGAGTTCGTCGAGCAGGATCTGGATGACGCGGTAGGTGAGCAACGAGATTTCGATGACGAACTGTGGACACCGCAGCGATCGCAACGCGACGAACAGTTGCGGGACCGTCGTCGTCACGACCAGATAGCCCAGGATCGTCATCGATCCGAACGATCGGAGTCCGGTCGTTATCGACCGGTCGATCCCGGTCGAAGAAATCGAGAGCGGGCCCATGGAGACGGCGGTCGGCCCGCTGGTAAACAGCGCGATGAGGACCAGACTCGGGAGCAGAAAGTACACCGGCAGTCGGACCACCTGCAGATAGTCGTGGCCTGTCGCATCGATACCGAGTGACACGAAGCAGGCGAGTGCACAGACGTACGCGAGCCGACTGGGAGCGACGAGGAGCAACACCAGTGCGGCAAAGACGAAGTACGCGTTCAAGCGTCCTTCGATTCGGGAGTTCGCGGTGATCTGAATCTGTTCCAGGCTCGTGTGGTGCATGACTCACTACGGCGTCTCAGACGCGGATTGCAGCGGAGACGTTCGTCCGAGATAGTAGCCGATCAGGAGGCCGCCGATCGCTGCCTGGAGACTGAACAGCAAGCTCTCGATTTCGCCGCTCGGGGGCGTCCAGAGGCTCTCGAACCACGGGTCGTAATCCGGGGCGACGGAATCGACTTTCTCGCCCGCAGCGCCGTCGGCCCCACCCCATGCACCCGCAGTGGTAAACGAAAAGAGGACGAGCCCGACCATCAGGAGGCCACCCGCGGCGAGCCACCGATTCATGCTGTCACCCCAAGCCGGGTTCGGACCGACTCACTCGACATGGAGATGTAGCCGATCAAGCCAGCCGCGAGTGCGCCTTCGACGACTCCGATCGGGAGCTGCGTCAGCGCGAAGACGCCCAAAAACGTGATCGCGGAATCGAGCACCCCACTGAGCCCCGGTTCCGCCGGGAACGCAAGAGCGAGCTGGGTGGACGTGACGACGTACGTCGTCCAGTCGGCGACGAGGGCTGCAGCGAACGTCGCCTTCTGAAGGTCCGTGTGGGGTTTAACCGAGCGGTAGACGACCCAGCCAAAGAGTGGGCCGATGATCCCCATCGATGCGACGTTCGCACCGAGGGTCGTCAGGCCGCCGTGACCGAGCAGCAGCGCCTGATACAGCAGAACGATCGTCGAGAGAAACGCGGTGACGGCTGGCCCGAAGAGGACGACCGCAATGCCAGTGCCCGTCGGATGCGACGTACTCCCGGTAACGGACGGCAGTTTCAGCGCCGACAGCACGAAGATGAACGCCGCAGCGACGGCAATATGAGATTTGTTAACATCCCTTTCCTTCACTAAACGTGCCGTCTTCAGCATCCCGTAGCCGACGACTGGGGCCGCAATCGCGTACCACGCGAGCGCCCAGACGCCGGGCAGGAACCCTTCCATGATGTGCATATGTAATCGCCGTACTCGCAGTTATCTGGCTTCCCCATTAAAACAATTTTGATTGATCTAATACAAGCAGATTTTCTCTCGAGAAGGCGCTCACTCCCCCGAAATTCAGTGGAGGCACGCGGTTATCGAAGTTCGGCCAGACTGTACAGCAGTGAGCGCACAGCTGATAGGTCCCGTCACTATAGTAACAACTGAAACGAGTGACAGACCGATCGCACAACCTCGTTCGATCAGGTGTGCACTGACGTCCAGTGACGACGATAGCTCGTCCGCTGGCGCCACCGAATCGAGCACTGATTGCAGCGTCCACTAGACCCGGAGCAGAGGAGAACGATCACACGAGTTCATACGAATTCATACGACGATCTCGAGTTCACACTAGGCTGCGTGACCGTATGTTCGACTCTTAACAACCCTTTTGAGGAGTTCGGAGAGTGTTGTATGTGAATACGCATCATGGGTGTTATTGACCGGCTGAAAGCGATCGGACCAGGAGCGCTCGTCGCGGCGGCGTTCGTCGGTCCAGGGACGGTAACGACTGCAAGTGTGATCGGAGCAGAGTACGCGTACCTGCTCGTGTGGACGATCGCGTTCTCGATTCTGGCGACGATCGTCCTCCAGGAGATGAGCGCGCGACTGGGCCTGATTACGCAGGAAGGACTGGGTGAAGCGTTCCGAAACGAGTTCGACAATCCGCTCCCGCGGACGATCTCGGTCGCACTCGTCGTGAGCGCGATCGGAATCGGGACGGCAGCGTTCCAGACGGGGAACATCGTCGGCGGTGCCGCCGGGCTGGCGACGATCACCGGCGTCAGCGAGAACGTCTGGGGCCCGATTATGGGCCTGATCGCCGCCGGACTGCTGTGGACGGGGAACTACAAACTGATCGAACGGGTCTTCATCGGCCTCGTCGGCGTCATGGGCGCGGCGTTCCTGCTTAACGCCGTCATGGTCCGACCGGACGTCGGCGCGCTTGCGGGCGGCCTCGTCCCGACGGTTCCCGACGGCTCGGCGTATCTCATCGCCGGTCTCGTCGGCACCACCGTCGTCGGCTACAACCTGTTCCTGCACGCGAGCACTGTCCAGGAACGGTGGGACGGCGCAAGCGACCTCGCCGAGTGTCGCGCCGACACGATCGGGATGGTCGTCGTCGGCGGCCTGATAACGACGGCGATCGTCGTCACGGCTGCCGCGGTCTTTCCCGCGGGAACCGAGATCGACAACGTCGGTGCGATGGCCGATCAGTTAGAGCCCGTCTTCGGCGGCTACGCGCTCACGTTCTTCTCGATCGGCCTGTTCGCTGCTGGCTTTACCAGCGCGATGAGTGCGCCGCTTGCGGGTGCCTACGCTACCGCCGGCGCGCTCGGCTGGGAACGTGACCTGACATCGACGCGATTCCGGGCGATCTGGATGACGATCCTCGGCATCGGCATCGTTTTCTCGGCACTGGACTACAATCCTATCCAGGTGATCGTCTTCGCACAGGTGGCCAACGGACTCCTGTTGCCGATCCTGGCGGTCTTCCTCATCTACGCGATGAACAACCGCGACCTGCTGGGCGAGTACACGAACACCACCCTCCAGAACGTCCTCGGCGGGATCGTCACGCTCGTTGTCGTCGGTATTGGCCTCCGAACGCTCTACGACGTTCTCCTCGTCTAACGATCTCAATGACAGACGCAACGAACCACGATACGAATTCGGACGCAATGACGCACAACGACTCGAGCAGCGACGAGACCCGCATCGGCGTCGACGTCGGCGGCACGTTTACCGACGTCGCACTCTCGATCGATGACCGGCTCGTCACCGCGAAGGTGCCCTCGACGGAACCACAACACATCGGTGTCCTCGAGGGCATCGAGAAAGCCTGCGACAGCGCCGACATCGCACCCAGCGAGATCGACGGCTTCGCTCACGCGATGACCGTCTCGGTCAACGCCCTCCTCGAGCGCGGCGGCGCGAAGACGGCGCTCGTGACGACCGAGGGGTTCCGGGACGTCCTCGAGATTGGCCGGCAGGACCGGCCAGATCTGTACGATCTCGAGGCCGAAAAGCCCGACCCGCTGGTCCCCCGCGAGCGGCGCTTCGAGGTCGACGAGCGAACGACCAAAGACGGCGTCGAACGGTCGGTCGACGAAACCGAGATCCGCGAACTGGCGGCGACGCTACGCGAGCGCGACGTCGAGGCGGTCGCGGTCTCGCTGTTGCACGCCTACGCGGATCCGGAAAACGAGCGGGTCGTCGCCGAGACGCTCCGCAAGGAGCTGGACGTACCCATCTCCGCGTCCCACGAGGTGCTCGCGGAGTTCCGCGAGTTCGAGCGCACCTCGACCACGGCGGTCGACGCCTACGTCCGACCGGCGATCGATACCTACGTCGGCCAGCTGGTCGAGGAGGCCAGCGAGGCCGGCATCCCCGTACCGCGGATCATACAGGCCAACGGCGGGATCGCCGACCCCGAAACGGTGCGCGAACACGCCGTGACGACGACGCTGTCGGGACCTGCCGCCGGCGTCGTCGGTGCCGCAGCGACCGTCGATGACGACGACGTCGCGGGACTCGTCACCTTCGACATGGGCGGGACCTCGAGCGACGTGAGCCTCGTCCGTGATGGCCAGGCCGAACGGACGACCGACGCCGAAATCGATGGGTTGCCGATCCGGACGCCGATGGTCGACGTCAACACCGTCGGCGCGGGCGGCGGCTCGATCGCCTGGGTCGACGCCGGCGGCGCGCTCCGTGTCGGGCCGGAATCCTCGGGCTCTCAGCCCGGCCCCGCCTGCTACGGTCGCGGCGGGACTGAGCCGACCGTCACCGACGCCAACGTCGTGCTGGGCTACATCGGCCCCGAGACCGCACTCGGCGGCGAGATGACCTTAGACGTCGAGGCAGCCCGAGACGCGCTCGGTCGACTGGCCGACGAAGCGGGCCTCGAGGGACCGCTCGAGGCGGCACAAGGCGTCTACCGCGTGGCGAACGCGACGATGACGCGGACGATCCGCTCGGTGACCGTCGAGCGGGGCCACGACCCTCGCGAGTTCGCGCTCGTGGCCTTCGGCGGCGCGGGCCCGATGCACGCCGCGGCACTGGCCGACTCGCTGTCGGTCGATCGGGTCGTCGTCCCGCGACCGGGTGGGGTCCTCTCGGCGTTTGGCCTCCTCGCGGCCGACGAGAGCTACGACGCCGTGCGAACGGTAGGCGTCGATCTCGACGGCGCGGAGCGAGCGACGCTCGAGAGCGTCTACGACGACCTCGTCGCGGACGTGCTCGCGGACGCGTCCGACCGGGACGCGGCGCGGGTCGAACGGGCCGCCGACTGCCGGTATGCGGGCCAGAGCTTCGAGTTGACCGTCCCCGTCGACGAGACGTTCGACGCGGCGGCGGTCGCAGACCGCTTCCACGCAGCCCACGAGCGGACCTACGGCTACGCGATGGACGAATCGATCGAGGTCGTCAACCTCCGCGCGACGGCGACGATTCCGGGGACCGAACCGGGAATCAGCCACACTGGAACGGGCGACGCCGTCGTCGGCTCCCGGGAGGCACACTTCCCCGAGGCCGGCGCGCGGGAGACGACAGTCTACGACTGGGATCGACTCGAGACCGGCGCGTCGGTCGCAGGGCCAGCGGTGCTCGAGCAGGCAGAGAGTACGACGGTCGTCCCGCCAGCCTGGACCGGCGAGATACTCGCCGATGGGACGCTCGTCATGACGCGAACGGAGGCAGAAGCACAATGACAGGGGATTCGACACCCGACACGGCGGACAGTATCGACCCAGTGACCCTCGAGGTCCTGCGCAACCAGTTAGAGAGCGTCGCCGAGGAGATGGGACAGACCCTGATCCGCGGGGCCTACTCGCCGAACATTAAGGAGAGACGGGACTGTTCGACGGCGCTGTTCGACGCCGAGGAGCGGATGATCGCTCAGGCCGAGCACATTCCGGTCCACCTCGGCGCGATGCCGGCCGCCGTCGAGGCCGTCCGCGAACACGACCCACAGCCGGGCGACGTGTTCGTGCTCAACGACCCCTTCACCGGCGGGACGCACCTGCCGGACGTGACGATGGTCTCGCCGATCGCCCCCGACGAGGAGATCGTCGGCTACGCCGTCTCGCGGGCCCACCACGCCGACGTCGGCGGGATGACCCCTGGCAGCATGCCCGCGGGCGCACAGGAGATCTATCAGGAAGGGCTCCGACTGCCACCGACCCGACTCGTCGAGGGCGGCGAGCCCCGAGAGGACGTCCGCGAGCTCGTACTCGCGAACGTCCGCAACGCCCGCGAGCGCCGGGCCGACCTCCGCGCACAACAGGCAGCCAACGAACGCGCCGAGGAACGCCTCGCCGCACTGTTCGACGAACACGGCCGCGAAACCGTCCTCACCGGCTTCGATGCCGTAATCGACTACTCGCGCGAGCGGATCACCGAGGAGATCGCGGCGCTACCCGACGGCACCTACGAGGCGACCGACGTCCTCGAGGGCGACGGCGTGACCGACGAGGACATCCCGATCAGCGTCACGGTGACGGTCGACGGCGAGGCGATCGACGTCGATTTCTCGGGGACCGCAGACCAACTCGCAGGGAATCTCAACGCGCCGCTGGCGGTCGCGACGAGCGCCGTCTACTTCGTCGTGCGCTCGATCACCGATCCCGAGATCCCGCCGAACCACGGCTGTTACGAGCCCGTGAGCGTCCACGCGCCCGAAGGGACGCTCCTGAATCCGGAGCCGCCAGCCGCCGTCGTCGGCGGCAACGTCGAGACCAGCCAGCGGGTCACCGACGTCGTCTTCACCGCGCTCGCGCAGGCGGCACCAGATCGGGTTCCCGCACAGGGCCAGGGAACGATGAACAACCTCACCATCGGAGCCCGGGACGGCTCCTTTACCTACTACGAGACAATCGCCGGCGGCTTCGGTGCCCGCGCCGAGCGCGACGGGATGGACGGCGTCCAGGTCGGCATGACCAACACGCTCAACACGCCGATCGAATCGCTCGAGACCGAGTACCCGCTGCGGGTCGAGCGCTACGCGCTCCGCGAGGGCAGCGGCGGCCGCGGTCGCCATCGCGGGGGACTGGGCCTCGAGCGCTCGGTCACCGTCGAGAAAGCGGCGACGGTCTCGCTGCTGACCGAACGCCGTCGCCACGCGCCGAAGGGCGTCGCCGGCGGCGAAAACGGCGCGACTGGCGAGAACCTGATCGACGGCGAGCCGGCTCCGGCGAAGACGACCGTCGACGTCGACGCCGGCACGACGGTCACGGTCAAGACGCCCGGTGGCGGCGGCCACGGCGAACCGGCAGCGGACGACGGTGACGACGATGTCTGAGCCGAGCGAGCGCCCCCAAGGGCTGGGCCTGGTCGTCCCCTCGTCGAACACGACGGCCGAGCCGGAGTTTCGAGCGCATCTCCCGGAGTCGGTCACCGTCCACGGCGCGCGGATGGCCCTCGAGTCGGTAACCGTCGACGAACTCGACGCGATGAGCGACGACGCGGCCCGCGCCGCCGAGTTACTCGGTCACGCCGACGTCGACGCGGTCGCATACGCCTGTACTACCGGCAGCCTGCTCCACGGGCCGGGGTTCGACGCCGAACTCGAGGAGCGACTGGCCAAGGCAGCCAGCGTTCCCGCAGTGGCGACGGCTCGCTCTGTCGTCCGCGCGCTCGAGGCGCTCGATGCCGAGCGAATCGCGGTCGTGACGCCCTATACCAGCGATCTCGACGAAAAGGAGCGGGACTTCCTCGAGGCGGCAGGGTTTGGGGTCGAATCGATCGACGGCCGGGGACTCGAAGCGAATACGGCCATCGGCGCGTTGACGCCCGACGACGTGTCCCGACAGGTGCTCGAGCACGTCGATGACGCCGCCGACCTCGACGCCGTCTTCGTCTCCTGTACGAACTACCGCTCGCTGGCTGCGGTCGACGACCTCGAGTCGAAACTGGGGGTCCCGGTGATCACGAGCAACGGCGCGACGCTGTGGGACGTCTGTGGGACAGCCGGGATCGCGATCGATGGTCCGGGAACGCTGTTCGACCACGACCGATAGCGCCACGTCCTGTCGGTATCGGGGCCGCGTCACCGTGGTGGAAGTGCGCTGACAATCGCCATCCCTGGCTGAAGTCTCCGGTGACGGTGCGCTTTTGACGGCGCTGCCCTACGCTTCGGTATGAAGCTCAACGGCGTGGCGGACCTGCCCGAGATCCGCCCCGGCGACGACATCGCCGCGCTCGTCGCGGAGCGGGCCGCCCTCGAGCCCGGCGACGTACTCACCGTCGCGAGCACGATCGTCTCGAAGGCCGAGGGCCGGACGGCCGATCTCGCGGACTACCTCGTCAGCGGCCGCGCCCAGGAGATCGCCGACCGCATCGAGGCCGTGGCCGGCGAGGAGAAAGATCCGCGGTTCGCACAGGCGGTGCTCGAGGAGAGTACGGAACTGCTGATAGACTGCCCGTTCCTGCTGGCCGAAACCCGCTTTGGCCACATCGCGCCGAACGCAGGGATCGATCGCTCGAACGTGCCCGACCACGACCTGCTGTTGCTGCCGAAGCGACCGAGCGAGAGCGCCGAACGGATCCGTACGGGGCTCGCACAGCAGGGTATCGAGGACGTCGCGGTGATCGTCACGGACACCTGCGGGCGGTCGTTTCGCCACGGCCAGCAGGGCGTCGCGATCGGCTGGGCCGGTATGCCCGCAAGCCGCGACTGGCGCGGCGAGCAGGATCGCGACGGTCACGAACTCGGCGTCACCGTCCAGTCCGTGGTCGACGAACTCGCGGCCGCTGCGAACCTCGTCACTGGCGAGGGGGCCGGCGGGACGCCCGCCGTGGTCGTCCGCAACTGGAACTTTGGCGATCACGCAGGCAGCGACGAACTGTTTCGCGCCGTCGAGGACGATTTCGTCCGCCAGGCGCTGCGAGAATGGAGCTTTGACGACACATGACAGACACCACTGACTCGAGCGACGACGTACCGACCGCGAACGACGACCCGACGTGGGCCATCGAACTCACGCCAGAACACCCACCCGAGCGGATCGCCGACCTCGCGGCACTGGCCGAAACCGAAGGGTTCGACATCGCGTTCGCCAGCAGCCACTACTTCAACCGCGACCCGTTCGTGGTGTGTTCGCGGATGGCCGACGCCACCGAGGAGATCCGACTCGGGCCGGGCGTAGTCAACCCCTACGAGACCCACCCCGTGAAACTCGCGGCACAGGTGGCGACGATCGACGAGGTCAGTGACGGTCGCGCGGTCTTCGGCGTCGGTGCCGGCGACCGCTCCTCACTGTCGAATCTGGGCATCGACCGCGACCGACCGCTCCGGCGCGTCCTCGAGACGTTTGATCGCGCGCGCGACCTCTGGGCCGGCGAGACGATTACCCACGACGGAACCTTCAGCGCGACCGACGCCTCGTTGAATTTCGAGCCCCCATCCGGGCAGATTCCGACCTACGTCGGGGCACAGGGGCCGCACATGCTCCGGATGAGCGCCAAACACGCCGACGGCGCGCTTGTCAACGCCTCGCATCCGAAAGACCTCGAGTGGGCCGCTGGCCAACTCGAGCAAGGGCTTGCCGATCGGCCCGATGACTACGGCGAGTTCGAAGCGCTCGCGTTCGCGAGCGTCAGCGTCGCCGGCAGCGAGGACGAGGCACGCGAGGCGGCCCGCCCGCCCGTCGCATTCATCGTCGGCGGGGCCGCGGAGCCGGTCCTCGAGCGCCACGAGATCGACCGCGAGGCGGCCACTGCCGTGAGCGAGGCACTCGAGCAAGGGGAGCTGACCGAGGCGTTCGGCCACGTCACCCCGGCGATGATCGACGCCTTCTGTATCGCGGGGACGACGGAAACGGTCGCCGACCGGTTCGCGGCTGCGCTCGAGCACGTCGACGGGATCGTCGTGGGCTCGCCGCTAGGGCCGGACCTCGAAGACGCGGTCGAACGGGCGAGCGAGGCGCTCGCTCGTGCGACGCAGTGACGAAACAACTGCCAAAACGTAGCGTCGGGATCGATCTTAGCTCGCGGTAAAGAGGTCGCCGACGGCACCGAGGGTCAGCAGGCCGAAGACGGCCATCGAGAACGCGACGATGAGTCCGCCGACGAGGACGAGCAGAGGCGCAAGGCCATCGCCCATCGCCACGTCGCTGAAGAGTCTAATCATATCACTGATGTTTTCCACGACAATGTTCATCGGTGTAATGGTGACCATATTCGGGGGTTGTTATCGATGGTACTTGGCCGTGCCGGTCCCGCGCCGACGGAGCGATTATACCGACAGCGAATCTATCCCGACGCGTGACCGACGACGCGACGCTCTCCGAGTTTACGGCCACCGACGAATCAGCGTCCGGCTCGAGTACTGACGACGATGGTTCGTCATCGGAAACGGCTCCAGTGCCGAAGACGACCATCCAGCCGACGTACGCCTGGGGAACATATACGTGCAACCGCTGTGAGCAGTCGACCGACCGCGTCTGGCGTGGCGACGGCGAATTCGTCTGTCCCGACTGCAAAACGTGGTAGGAGAGGGGTGAGACTGGCAATACAGCCCGTCTCGAGGCGGCCTTGCGAGTGCGCTCCCGAAGTTTTATGTCTTCGTCGGGGCTTTATTCACCTGCAATGGCGAAAGGTACGGTCGCATTCTTCAACGACACTGGCGGCTACGGATTCATCGAGACTGACGACGCGGACGAGGACGTGTTCTTCCACATGGAGGACATCGGCGGTCCTGACTTAGAAGAGGGTCAGGAGCTGGAGTTCGACATCGAGGAGGCCGAGAAGGGGCCACGCGCGACGAACGTCGAGCGGCTCTAGGCCGGTCCGATAGGAGGTATCGTTTTCTGATTGCTACACGCATAGCAGCAGCGCTCGAGCGAGCAGATCCGTGAGACGCTGCCGGTCGATCGGCAGGTATCGACGGTAACGCATTCTCCGACAGGTATCATTCACGTGGCACAAAACATATGTTCCGGAGCGGTGGATGCCGTAGTAATGACCGGGTCCTCGTCGAGAGCTTCCAGCATATGACTGATACCAATCCACCAGTAGATGCAGGTACCGAGCCGACCGCCGAGGACGATCACCTCGAGACCGCGACAGTCGAACGGCTCTGTGCCGACATCGAAGCGAACGTCTCACGCGTCATCGTCGGCCACGAGGACGTCATCGAACACGTCGTCATCGCCTTGCTGGGCCGTGGCCACGTCCTACTCGATGACGTTCCCGGCGTCGGTAAGACCATGCTCGCGCGGTCAATCGCCACGTCGGTCGACTGTTCGTTCAGCCGCATCCAGTTTACGCCCGATCTCCTGCCGACCGACGTCACCGGCGTCAACGTTTTCAACCAGCAAACCCGTGAGTTCGAGTTCCAGCCCGGCCCCGTCTTCGGCAACATCGTCCTCGGTGACGAGATCAACCGCGCGCCACCCAAGACCCAGGCCGCGTTGCTCGAGGCGATGGAAGAACAACAGGTCACCACTGACGGCCAGACGCGTGCGCTACCGACGCCGTTTACCGTGATCGCGACGCAGAACGCTGTCGAGCCGAACCGGACCTACGACCTGCCCTTTGCCGAGGTCGATCGCTTCATGAAGAAACTCCAGCTTGGCTACCCCGATCCCGACGAGGAAGCCGACCTGCTCGGTCGGACCGTCGGCGACCATCCCATCGAGGCGCTCGAGCCGGTGACCGACCGCGAGACGCTCATCGCTGCCCGAAAGACCGTCTCGACGGTGCAAGTCGCAGAGCCAGTCAGGGAGTACGTGACGCGACTCGCCGCGTACACCCGCGAGCACGCACACATCGGTGTCAGCCCTCGCGGGTCGATCTCGCTGTTGCGTGCGGCACAGGCACGTGCCGCCGCGAACGGTCGGGAGTACGTCCTCCCCGACGACGTTCAGATCGAGGCACCCGTGGTGATGAGCCATCGGATCAAGACGACCGATCGCGATCGTGACGGGGACACGGTCGTCGACGACGCCCTCGAGCGCGTTCCCGTCGAATGAGACTCACACGCCGTGGCTGGACCGTCGTCGCCGCCGCGGGCGGAGCCGTTGCACTGAGCTGGCAATACGGTCCTCGAGCGCTGAACGCGGTCGTCGTCCCGCTGGTCGTCGTCTTGCTTGCCGGCCTCGTCACGGTCAGCCGTACAGATCGACCACGCGTCACCCGCCAGCCCGTCGCCGAGGGGTTCGTCGGTGAGCACCGGACAGTCACAGTCACGATCGAGACCGACAGCCCGCTCGCCGCGACCGTCCGCGACACCGTCGGCGACGGTCTCTCGACGGCTACAGCACCCGTTGCCGCGATCACACTCGAGGACGAACAGACGGTCACCTACGACATCGAACTCGCACACCGAGGCAGCCATCGAGTCGGCCCGCTCGAGATCGTCGTCAGCGACGTTGCCGGGCTCGTCGAACGCCGTTTCGCGTACACGGACCGCACGCCCGTGCTCGTCTATCCGCAGCTCCACGAGCTCGGTCGGGGTGCGGTCGACGACCTGCAGGCGCTGGCCGGCGTCACCGATCGCCACGAACGCGAGGCGTTCGACCACCTCCGTGAGTACCGTCGCGGAGATCCGCTGCGCGACGTTCACTGGAAGAGCGCGGCCAAACACCCCGACGGCGAGTTGCTCGTCAGGGAGTACGACGACGGCGAGGGAGCCGGTGCCGTCACCGTCGCCGCCGGCTGTTTCGCCGGCTGTGACGACGAACTGGCAGCCGCCGCCGCGACCGTCGTGACTGCCCTCCTCGAGCAGGGGGCGTCAGTCGGGCTCGTCGTTCCCAACGGGAGAGAACCACCGGGAGCGGGACGGGAACACCACCGGTCGCTCCTCGGCCTGCTCGCCGTCGTCGGTGCCGGCGACCTCGACGAACGGACGCGACAGGCCGCCGACGTGCTGGTTCGGACCGACGCACACGGAACGACGATCGTCACCGATGACAGCAAACTCCCCTTCGATGAGGTCACCAGTGGCGACCACCGGGAGGTGACGGTATGAGCACAGACACATCCGGGCAGGCCAACGAGCAACCGATCTCGCTCGAGACGGGCCAGACCGCTGAGAACGGGGCTGCCCGCACGCTCGCACTGGCCTGTCTGCTAGTCCTGACAGCATCGTACGTAAGTGTCCTCTACGGGGTTACACAGGTCGTCGGCGGCAGTCGGGCGCTGATCACACTCGTCGCAGTGATGCTCGTCGGGGCGACGGTGCTCGCGCGACTGATCCGACCGTGGACCGCAGCGGCCCTTGCACTGGCGGCAGCAGGGGTCGGATTCGCCTACTACCTCACGTCGGCCGGCGTCGACCCGAGCATCGTCGTGACGGCGGCTGATACGATCGTCTCGGATACCGTCGCGCTCGCAACCGGCCTGCCACTTCTCCAGATGGTACAAGCAGGCATCTGGACGCTGGGATTTGTACCTGCCCCCGTCTTTCTCTCGTGGTATCTCGCCGTGCGAGGCCGGTACGGACTCGGCGTCGTCCCCGGCGGGGCCGCACTCGGCTTTCTCGTGTTGACCGGCGACGCGGGCACCCTCGTCACCGTCGTCGGCACCCTCGCCGCCATCGGTGCCGTCGCTGCCGGCGAACTCGAGCGCCGTGGCGGCTCGATCGAGCAGGCAGACCTGCTCGCAGCACTGTTCGCGCTGGCCATCGTCCTCTCGCTTTCAGTTACAGTCGTCCCCGGCCAGCCGGCAGCGCCGACCCACCTCGCCCAGGGCGAGCCCGGCACGCTCGAGGCAACGCTCGATACCGCGCCCCAGCGGTCGGGGATCGCGGGAGCGGTCGAGCTCTCGCCGGCGGTCCGATTTACCGTCGAGTCGGACCAGCGATCGTACTGGCGGACCGGCGTCTACGATCGATTCACCGGTGACGGGTGGGTCCGAACCGGTCGAAGCAGCCGGTACGATGGGCGGCTCGCGTCGCCACCAAACAGCGACGAGACGGTCGAGCAGACCATCACCGCCGAGACGAAACTGGGCGTCATGCCCGTCGCACCACAACCGATCGCCCTCGAGGGCGACGTGACACGACGGACGACCGTTTCAGGACACGGCCAGCCGCGGCCGGAGACGCCGCTGTCGGCGGGCGAGAGCTACACCGTCGTGAGTGCAGTCGTCGATCCCGATCCGGTAGCGCTCCGGGCTGCCGGAACGGACTATCCCGACGCGGTGACCGATCGGTACCTCCAGTTGCCCGAAAGCACCTCGAGCGAGTTCCGATCGCAGACCGCCGAAATCACGGCTGACGCACAGAATCCATACGAAACCGCAGTCGCGATCGAACGCCACCTCGAGTCCTCGAAGGAGTACTCGCTGTCGGTCACCAAACCCGACGGCAACGTCGCCGAGGCGTTCACGACGGAGATGGAGGCAGGCTACTGCGTCTACTTTGCGACGGCAATGACTCAGATGCTCCGCGCGGAAGGGGTTCCGGCCCGCTACGTTACCGGCTACACGAGCGGCCAGCAGGTCGACGACGATACCTACGTCGTCCGCGGGCTCGATGCCCACGCCTGGGTCGAGGTCTACTTCCCCGAACACGGCTGGGTCCGGTTCGATCCGACACCGGGCGACAGCCGCGATGCGGTTCACACCGACCGGCTCGAGCAAGCCCGCGACGCCGACACCGAGAGCGTAGACACCGAAGAAAGCGACGACGTGCCCGTTTCCGACGAGCCGTCCGACCCAACTGGTAACGAGCCCGTCGAACAACCGGAACCCGACCCCAACGAACCCACCGATCCGAACGACTCGAACAACTCGACATCGACAACGCAGGGCAACGAAACGAACGAGACGCCGTCCAATCCCGCCACCGGCACGAACGGCGGCGACTCGACGAACGACGGCCCGCTCGTCACGATCACGCGCGAAACGGCAGCACTCGGGTTCGTGGCTCTCGTCGGCCTCGCCGCAGGCGCGCGTCGAACCAACGCGACGACGCGGCTCCGTCACACCCTCGAGCTCTACTGGCACGGTCGCCGACACGACCCCGATCGGGACGCCGAACGCGCCTTTACCCGCCTCGAGCGCCTGCTCGCCCGGCAGTATCGTCCGCGGCGTCGGTCGGAGTCGGTTCGTGCATACCTACACGCGCTGTCGAGGACAGCCGACGCGACGCCGATCGATCCGCGAACCGAACGCGTCGTCGACTACTACGAACGAGCGACCTACGGAAACGGCGTCAGTCGGGCGGAAGCCGACGACGCAATCGCGATCGTCGACGACCTCGCTCGCGCCCGACTCCCGATAGTCGGGTGGCTGCGTCGAGACGGCTGACAGCTGACAGCTCCGCAGTCAGTGACCGTGAGAGTTCCGGCGTACACAAAAAGAACCACGCGAGAGCATGCGGGTCCCGATAGTGTTTAATATGCCCGTTTCATAGCAACGAACGTAATGTCGGAAGTCTGCTCGACGTGCGGGCTGCCCGAGGAACTCTGCGTCTGCGAGGACGTGGCCAAGGGACAACAGCAACTCAACATCCGCATTGACGAGCGCAGATACGGGAAAGAGGTAACGATCGTCGAAGGATTCGATCCGAAGGACGTCGATCTGGACAGTCTCTCGTCGGATCTCAAATCGAAGTTCGCCTGTGGCGGCACCGTTGAGGACGACCAGATCGAGCTCCAGGGGAACCACACCGGCCGCATCGAGGAGTTCCTTCGGGACCGCGGCTTCAACGTCGCCTAATGCCCGCGATGCTCTGAGACGGCTTCCGAGCCCACGACCGCGTCGCAGTTCTACTACCTCCGTTTTTTACCGCTCTCGAGCAGTCGCGACGCTGTCGTTCAATAATCCTGCTATCACGCCACGCCAGCGATCAGAACGGTGACTCGTTCGTGGTCGATTCCGCGCCATCTGTATCAGCCGTGTCCTCACGGACGAGACCGAACTTCATGCCGTACTTCTCGAGGCCACCAGCCATGCTCTCGACGAGTGCGTCGGCAGTCCCCTCATAAGAGCCGATGAGCTGTGCAGCCTGCACGCTCGATTTGCCGTGCGGGCAGACGGTAACGATGTGGTTGGCGTCCTCGAGTTCGTCGACCCGGCCCGTGAGTTCGTAAAACGGGATGTTCTCGCTGTCGGGAATGTGACTGTGCTCGAAGGCTTGTTCGTCGCGAATGTCGACGATGCGAACGTCAGCATCGTCCTCGAGAAGATCGTGGACCTCGTCAGTGGAGATTTCGCCGTCCATCAGCGGCGTGTTAGACGCGTGGACCTAAGTCAGTACAGGTTTGGCAGTCACCCGAACCATAATTGACCGGGCTCGTAATCGAACGGTCGAGCGAGAAAGGCGACAGCGCCTACAGCAACCCGTCTTCTTTCGCGAGCAACAGCCCCTCCAACGTCGCGTCGTTCGTCGGCTGCTCACGGGCACGCTCGAGGGCCTCGCTCACCGGCACCGTCATCACCTCGAGGAACTCGTTGTTGTCGAGTTCTCGCTGGCCCGGCTCGAGTCCCTCGGCGTAGACGATCGCACGGTCGTGGCGCAAGACACCGGTCGCGACCGCGTACTCCTGGAGGAGTGCGGTACTCGTGGGGCGAAAGCCGGTCTCCTCCTCGAGTTCGCGCGTCGCCGCCTGCGTGTAGGACTCGCCGTCCTCGACGATCCCTGCCGGAAGCTCGAGATGGGTTTCGCGGATCGTCGGGCGATACTGTTCGACGAACAGAACCCGATCTTCCTCGCCAGCATCGGCGGCGTCGTCAGAGACACCCCGTCCGGTCGTCTCCACGAGCACGCTGGCGTCGATCCGCGCAACCACGACGACTGCTGGCGGCAGGTCGGCCCAGTAATAGCGCTTCTCGCTGCCATCCGGCTGTTGGAGACGGTCGTAACCGCCGTCGTACCAGCCCGTCTCGTACTCCGTTCGCTCCTCGAGTAGCTCCCAGTCGTCGGGTACAGTCATCGTCGAAAGGTGCGTGCGCGAGCGGATAATAGATGGCGGTCACTGGCGTGGAGCCGGCCCGTTCCCTGTGCTCCGAACGGGCCGTCTAGACGAGCTCTCGGTACAAACGCCCAAACGCCTGCCGCCGAAGCGTTGCAACTGCCGCAGCTTCCTCGTTCTGGAACGTCGCCGCGATGGCTTCGTCCTCCGGCCCCACGTGCCAGACGACGTGATCGACGGCCTCGTGACCGACTGTCGTCACTTCGCCGTCGTACGTTTCACGCCAGTCCTCGAACTCGGCACGGCTGCCGACGTGGACCTCGAGTAAGCTCGCAAAGAGCGCATCACGAGCCGTTTCGACGACGTCACCGGTGACGCGCTCGTCGTACTCCTCGCGGTCGAACGCCATCGCCTTTGCGACCTCACGGACGACCGTCTGGGCTGTGGGCCCGACGGCGTCGTACGTCGCTCGCGCGTCCTCGCCCGACTCGAAGGTAAACGTCCCCTCAGTGTGCATATCAGTCACGTCGGGAGAGTGGTAGTTACGCGTTTTCGTTCTCGTCGGCGTCGCTCTCGCGTTCCGTCTGCATCTCGCGGGTCAGCTCAGCGGCCTCCTCGAGGACGTGCTGAGTCTCGGCGGTCATCGACCCGCGGCCTGGCTGGCGGCTCTGGCGTGCGATTCCCTCCTCGAGCGAGTCGGGGCGACCGGGGTCGTGTCCGTGACCGTGATCGTGGCCAGCCGCCTCGAACTCGGGCGTGTCGATTTCTTCCGCGTGCGGGCTGATGCGCTCGCCGAGTTCCTCCGGCGTGCAGTCGCCCCAGTCAGGTGCGTACTCGGCGAGCCACGCACGGTGGTCGTCGCGACCGAGCGACGCGGTGATCGCGAGGTGGTTCGCGAGGTGTACTGCGTCTGCCTCCTCGGCGTCACAGACCGGACAGGCGTATCCCATACGTACTCGTACGACTCCGGACGCTAAAACGTCCCGCAACCCGCTATCCCAACTTCCGAATCATTACGATCGCATCCTCGCCGTCGGCATAATAGCTTGGAACTCGCCGCAACGGCTCGAAGCCGAACTCCCGGTACAGCCGTTTCGCCCCGTCGTTCGACCGCCGCACCTCGAGTTTGACCGTGTCGGCACCGTGGGCCGCGAGCACGCCGAGCGACCGGGAGAGCAACGCGGAGGCGACGCCTGCCCGACGGTGGTCTGGATGGACGGCGACATCTTTGACGTGTCCGAGTGCGCGCCCGATCTGCTGTGTAACGTCGGCGACGACGTAGCCAGCGATCTTTCCGTCGGTTTCGGCGACGAGAAAGCCAGGCTCGCCGAGGAACCGCTCGAACGCGTCGTACGGCCAGGCCTGCGAGAAAGAGGCGTTCTCGATTCGAACCACCGCGAGGAGGTCCGCACGCTCTGCAGGTCTAATTGACACCGTCTCGCCATCCTCGGGAGCGGGGGTCGTCACACGCGAGGCTAACACACCGAACAGTAAAAGCCGTGCGCGTCGCGGCAGAGACGTTGGCGGTTCGCAGTTCACGGTTGCGGCGTATTCGATATGAGCCGACCGACCGGATCGCGGCGACCAGTGTCAAGCGACCGCGCGCCAGCACATAGAGCCGTCGCGACGGAACTGAGCAGGCAGTATCCGATTCAAATTCGGGTTCAACTGTCGCTAGCACCGCCTCACAACGCCATCATCGTGGTACACTGGCACACAATTCGCCGCAAGGAGCGCCTCACCTAGCGGAGTATATTGCCACCACTGGGCCGCAAGCGAGTCCCCTGCGTCCTCGAGGCTTGCGGAAGACGTGAGCGCTCCAGCGTACGAACGACGACGTTCACCGGCATGCCACGACAGCAGTCGGGCCGTGTACACACCCGAGCTAACCGAAACAGCACGAACTAGCTCTCTCGAACGACAACACGACGCCGGACAGTTCCGTGTTTCGGGCTGTCTGCGCGGCTCGAGCGAGCAGTCGGTCACAGAGATCCGCTTTTTGCCTCAGAGCTGAGACAGAGGAGAGTCCTGCTCTCGAACCGGGTAAACTCGCTTACAAAACCAGTTCGAAACGCTGGCGTCGGACGCGCTATCGTCGGAGATAGCGGCATAATAGACCCATAAGACAGAGCACGGGTATCTCTTGCAGCCGAAACGGTACTTATGCTGGCTGGGTTCGAAGCACCGTCGATGACTGACGCAGCCGAATGCAACCCAAAGCCGGTCGACCAAGAATCGACGAAACGTGATGACGCACATCTCGCTGACATCGAAGAAGGCGCTGGTTGTACGGAAATCTGGGAGCACCTCGCCGAGAAGCGCGAGGAGTAACACCTCTCTCGTCTAGACAATGAGCTTTTTGATGCGAGCTACCTATTCAGGGTTATGACCGACAATCGGCCCGGTGAGGGTTCGAACCGCCGCGGTGAGAACGGTCGATCGATTCCGACGGATCGTGAATCGCCCGTCGGCGCACCAGTTATCCGGGGCGACGAATCGGTCACCGGAACCCGCGCCCGCGAAGCCGTTCAGTTCGATCCTGACGATCCCGACAGTCTTGCCGACGCCGCCGAAACCGTCCGCCAGTTCGCCGCTGGGAAAACCACCGACGACCACCTCTACATGCTCCGCGGTGCAGCCGCCTGTGCCGCCCTCGTCCGTGGCGAGGGGTCGTACAAAGCCGCAGCCGAACGCGCCAGTGGCGAAACGACTGTCTCGTTTATCCGCAAGTGGGCCCGCGTCCACGACCTCCCGCGATCGGTCCGTAAACAGGTGGCGCTCGGACGAATCGCACCGACTGCTGCCAAACACATCGCTCGCGTCGGTGGCGAAGCACGACTGTTGCTCGCGTGGGCAACCCTCGATGGCGACCTCACCGTCCGCGATGTCCGCAGTATCGCCAGCAAGGTCAACGATGGCGTTCCGATCGATCGGGCGCTCGTCGAACACGACGTCGTCCTCGGTGAGCTCGAACTCACGCTCTCACCGACGACGTACCGCGATCTCCGGCAACGGGCGTCTATCGAGGGCGTCGAACCAGGTCAGCTCGTCACGGACGCACTTGAGGACTACTTCGAATGACGGCCTCGGCGCCGACCGAGAAAGAAACGTTTAACCGGTCCTCCCCAAAAGAGAGAACTACAGGGCCGGTAGCTCAGTCTGGCAGAGCGTCTGGCTTTTAACCAGACGGTCGCGTGTTCAAATCGCGCCCGGCCCGCTTTTGCGACGAACACTTTCGTGATCGTGAGGAGCAATGCGACCACACTCGTCAGCGTTCGGTAACGAAACCAGTCACAACCGGGTACACGAGCAACTCCATCTCAACGTCAGGCCGTTGTGCGAACTCTCGAGTCGACTGTCGCGCCGCTGTGCTCGAGCGCGGACAAATGCATCGCGTGGAAGGCCATATCAACTGATTCGATCGCTTCGGGGAACTCATCAGTGCTTTCATACACAGGATACATTCGGACGTTGAGATGCTCTCAAGAGCGACACATAGCACCTCGAAATAAAAGAAGAGTTTCCCAGATCTAATCGTCTTGGACTTCTGGATAACGTGTGAGAGCCAAGGGCCGGATTTGAACCGGCGGTGGGCGGCTCTGCAGGCCGCTGCGTTCGGCCGGACTCTGCCACCTTGGCGCATCTTATCGTTGTTACTGCGTTCGTTTAAGCGTAGCGGTACGGAACAGCCCGTGTCTGAAATTGTGCCGTGAATATACGCAGAAAACCCCACACAGCCACTGCTGGAGCAGCAGCTGTGTAGGGTTAAAG